>JAAFJS010000349.1 GCA_013298985.1 Cytophagales bacterium | reverse complement strand
CACAATACTTACCGAAATGCAAAAAGCGGAAAAATTCTTAGCACTTTTCGAGCAGTTAGAAAAAAATATAGACATCACCCATCCAAATACCAAACTATGGCACTTGGCAAATCATTGCATTTTTGGCACAGATGCTAATGAAAGAATGGCGCGCATAGCCAAAATGAATATGATTATGCATGGCGACGGGCATGGAGGCATACATCATCATGATGGTTTTTTGAATGTGGCTGATATTCAAGATAATAGGTTTGATATTATTTTGAGCAATCCACCTTTCGGTATGAAAGAAAGTAATACAGACATTCTCAAAAAATTCAAAATTTCAGAGAATAAAAAAGTCATTACTACACAAATTTTGTTTGTGGAAAGGTGCATTAATTTATTAGCGGAAGAAGGCAAAATGGCGATTTTATTGCCAAATAATGTTTTTAACGGTTCAGATAGCAAAGATATTAGAGAGTTTGTAGAGGATAATGGGTTTATTTTATCTACGATAACTTTACCAAGAGAAACTTTTTTGTCAAGCAATGCAGATGTAAATTGCAGTTTGTTGTTCTTTCAGAAATTTACAAAAGCACAAAAAAACTCTTGGGAAATTTTATTGGAAAATTGCAAAAACACCGTCAAACGAAACCAATATGAGGAAAGAATAGAAATTAATAATGTTTTGGAAAGTCAAATTACTAAAAAGAACTTTTTAGATAAAGAAAGTCTATCAAACGCTATTTTGGAACTACGAAATCAGAAAAAGAAAGTGCTTACTCGATTAAAAGAATTGGACAAACAAATAGAAATCGTGGGTAGAAATATGGCAAAAACTACTTTTGATTATTCTATTTTTATGTTTGAAGCCGACTTTTCAGGCATTACGGCTAAGGGTGAAACAACAGAAAATAATGATTTGATTTTAGCTTTACAGGATTATGAAAATTATTTACAAAAAAGACCACTTCAAAATTTTAAATCTGTAGAAGTACAATTTTCAAACCTCAACCGTTGGGACGCAAAAAGCTACCTATACAAGCTGATTTCACCTTTTCCATTAGATAGACTGGGAAATTACATTTATGAACATTCTGAAAAAATCAAATTATTTGATTTCACTGAAACGGAATTTTCCATTTTAGGCGTAACTAATAAAGAGGGCGTTTATTTGAACCTTGTCGAAAAGGGAGAAACTTTTAATCAACCTTACAAAAAAGTAAAATCTGGTGAACTGACTTATAATCCTTACCGCGTCAATGTTGGCTCTATTGGTTTGGTAGATGAAGAATTTGACAATTTTTATATTAGTCCTGCATACATAGTTTTTGGAATCAAAGAAGAAAAGGGAAAGGAATTATTAAAAGAATACTTGTATTTAGTTTTGTCATCAGACTGGTATAATCCACTTTTACGTGCGGCTACTTCTGGCTCTGTCCGTCAAAATTTAACTTTTGACTTATTGGCAGACTTAGAAATTCCTCTGCCAAGTATAGAAAAACAGCAAGAAATAGTGAGCAATTGGCTTGAGTTGAAGGCGCAAGAGAAAAAACTCAAAGAAACTTTGCTAACCTTTAAGCATAATCTGTCAAATACAATATTAGACCACTAAATATCAAAAGCATATTTCATAATTTTTTTGAAGAAAAAAATTCTTTTGCCAATATTTTACAAAAAGTTTTTTTAATTTTGGGTTTGTAAAAGATAAAATTCTTTACCATATTGCAGTAATAATTCATCACTTTGCCAAAATACGAGAACCCATGATAGCCAATGCCGCAAATCCTCAAAATCCTACACCCGCACCCGCGATGTCGCCTGTGAGGGTAGAGAGAAATATCATCTTGAATGCTGCCGATATTAACGAGCATTATGGCACCGACGCAGGCTTGGTCAGGGATTTGATTGTCTATATCTGTTATAATTATACACACAATTTGTTTGGCTTCAATCGCGTATCGCTAACGGATTTTTGCAAAGTAATGGGCTACAAAAAGTCCAACCTCAGCAAGCGTCATCTCGCCTCCGAAACCAGAAAACACAAGCCAAGCATCAATGGCTATGAGTGGAGTTCGCAGTTAGAATACACGATTTACCGCATGATTAAAGAAAATATCGTGTTTACTTACAAGGCAAAAGTGCCAGGAATGAATATAGAAGGCATCTCGAGTATTCCTGTGCTGGTAGATGCGCGCGTGCTGTACGATTCTCGCCGCCCACAAAAAAGATATTACGAACTCAAACTGAGCAAAGAGTTCATTTCCAATCTATTAAGTTATTATTCTACGGTTTTCTTGGAAGACTATATCGCGGCAGGCACACAGCGCAACAAAAGCCTTTTTATGTATCTGTCTATGTTACAGCACGTTGCGATGTATAAAAAAGAGGAAATCACGCCATATTTTGACCATCTCTGCAAAATAGCGGATATACATTATGAAAACAATCGCGAAAAGAAACGCCACCTCCAAAAGGCATTGCGCGAAATTCAGGAACGCACTTCCCTAAGTTTTGATTTTGAGTTCTACAAAGCCGCAGGGCAGAGCCACGCTTATTCTTTGAAAGTTAATTTTAAAGATTTTGCCAAACTTTCTACCAAAAAAGAAATGTTTAAAAACGAACTTTTTGGCAAACTCCAAGACTTTTATCAGTACAAATACGAAAAGCAATACCCTAACCTGTTTCAACAATGGCTCGGAAACAATGAATATGATACTGATGCAAAGAAAAACATTTTTGCGGAAGTGTATGAAGCTGTTTATCAGAAGCCTATCGATATGTCGCAAACCCAAAATGCGGCAGACTTGAACGAATTGCTTGCGTGTATATAAAACTCATCATTTGCTGATAATTTTTTAATTCCAAACCCATTTGTGTATCTTTGTGTAAAAAAACAAAGGAGAAAAATGATGTCAAAAAAACTCATTCGGTTTGACTGGGCAGTCAAAAAACTGCTTCGCAACAAAGCAAATTTTGTTGTTTTAGAAGGTTTTATGTCCGAACTCTTGGGCTTTGATGTGCAGATAGTGCAGATTCTGGAAAGTGAGAGCAACAAACAAACGAAGGAAGATAAATTTAATCGGGTGGACATTTTAGTGCTTACTGAAAGCAAGGAACTGATGTTGGTAGAGATACAAAACGAGTCAGAAACTGACTATTTCCATCGCATTTTGTATGGTGCTTCTAAGCTGGTTACGGAATACATCAAAGAAGGTGAAGGCTATGGTTCTATCAAGAAGGTCATTTCTATCAGCATACTTTATTTTCGCTTGGGACAAGGGCAAGATTATGTGTATGAGTACGAAGGCAAATTTATAGGCAGACATTTCAAAGATGTTTTACAGTTGAATACTTGGCAGAAAGACAAATTTAATATCAGGGAAGTAGGCGATATTTTCCCCAAATATTACATTTTGAAAGTCAATAATTTCAACGACATTGCCAAAGACACGCTTGATGAATGGGTTTATTTTCTCAAAAATAGCGAAGTCCCTGAAAGTTTTACGGCAAAAGGCTTGCAAGAAGCAGGAGAAAAGTTGAGGATAGACCGACTTTCGGAGGAAGACCGCAAGGAATACGAAAATTACAAAGAAAGCCGTTGGATAGAAAAAGATGTGATAGAAACCGCCGAGCGCAAAGGGGAAAAAATTGGTGTTGAAAAAGGAAAAACAGAAAGGGAAATAGAAATAGCTAAAAACATGATAATAAAAGGTTTTGATAATGAAACAGTTGCAGTATTAACAGGACTAAGCATCGAGCAGATTGAAGCATTGAGCATCGAGATGGGAAAATAGAGATTCTCTAATAAATATATCCTATTATTTGTATTTATACCTACCTGTATAGTCTTAATAATCTGATAGATGCAATATATTATGGTTGTCTGACAATTTTTGTGGCAGACTGAGTTTCTACGAGTTCCCCC
>JAAFJS010000348.1 GCA_013298985.1 Cytophagales bacterium | reverse complement strand
TGCCCGACCATTTCAAAGCATACCCATACATTTGTATGTGGACACATGATTACAACAAAAAATTAGTAGAAGAAATACTCGAACAAAGCTGGAAAGGGCTTGCAACCAAGAAACGAGTAAAAGAATACGAAGAAAAGAAAATAACAAACGACTAATATTTGGTTAGAAAATTAGAAATAAATGAAGTCGAGCAATATCATATTATTAGGCTTGAATGTTTAAATAGTCAAAAAATCAACAACTTTATAATTGAAATAAATTGACAACTAACAAGATACTTAACATAAAAACAAGGACTGAATGGAGAAATTGGCTTCAACTAAATTTCAACATTGAGACTGAAATTTGGCTGGTTTATGCTAAAAAATCAACTGGCGAACTACGCATTCAATACAATGATGCCGTCGAAGAAGCCCTATGTTTTGGCTGGATAGACAGCACCAATAAAACACTTGACAAAGACCACACTATTCAGCGATTTACTCCTCGAAAAGCCAAAAGTAGTTATTCACAACCCAATAAAGAGCGACTGAAATGGTTAGCTGAAAACAACCTAATTCACCATTCATTTCTTAAAACAGTTCAAGAGATTATTTCAAAAGAGTACGTTTTTCCTGTAGATATTTTAGATGAAATAAAAAAAGACAAAACGGTGTGGGATAACTATATAAAATTTTCAGAGCCGTACAAACGGATACGAATTGCATACATTGATAGTGCAAGAAAACGACCAGAAGAGTTTACCAAAAGGCTAACTAATTTTATTCAAAAAACACAAAATAATCAACTTATTTCAGGCTTTGGTGGAATCGACAAATACTATTAACCTGTGTGATTGGACAGATTAAATCATACTTGATTAACACAATAGAAATTCAAACAAAAATTACCAATGGATAAAAATTTAATCATCAGTAAAGAAAGACTCATCAGCGCAAGTTCAAAAAAAGTTTGGGATATATTAACCGAAGCCACCACGGATTGGAATGGGGTGATGATAGAAACAAAAAGTGAGTGGAAACCCAATAGCGAAATTGTTTTTTCCTTTGTATGGGACGGAATACAATATGCTGACAAGGGCATCATCATTGATTTTGAGCCTGAAAAAATATTTTCTCACACCTACTGGAGTGCGTTTTCAGGTCTGCCAGACGACGAGGCAAATTATTCAAAAGTGCAGTATGAATTAATCCCTACACACACAGGCACAATATTAAAATTGACTCATACCGACTTCGCAACAGAAACGATGTATCAACATTCAGATAAAAATTGGGAGGACTCACTTGACAAAATAAAAGAAAAGTGTGAAAAATAAAACAGTCAATTTTAACTATGCTGATTTTGAAGTAGTAAGGAATATTGCTTTGACTTTTCCTGATACAGAAGAAAGCATATCTCACGAAGGGACACCTTCTGTCAAAGTTCGTGGTAAATTAATGTGCCGTCTGCACGAAAGTGGCGAGTTTATTCCTATCCATCTTGACTTTGAGCTTAGAGATAAATATTTGGACAGCCACCCTGAGATTTTCCATTTGCCTGACCATTTCAAAGCATACCCATATATTTGTATGTGGACGCATGACTACGACAAAAATTTGTTAGAAGAAAGAAATCCTCGAACAAAGCTGGAAAGGACTTGCAACGAAGAAACGAGTAAAGGAATATGACGAAAAGAAAATAGCAAATGGCTAACTTGCGCCTTTATTGGTCTTTTTTACCAACGAACCTTGCTATGAAAAACCACTCATTTTTGCACTTTCCCTTGTTCTTTGATGTTTATGAGAAATAGAACCGCGAGAAAAGTGTTGGACTAAACCCACTGAGAAAAGAAACACCAATACAGGCAAAAAAGTCAAAATAGAGTTGGCAAATTACAATCTATTGCAACACTTTTTTCACTCGTTGCGTATAGGTCAAAAAAACATAAACTCATTTTGATTTCTATGAAAACTCCGTTACTTTTTAGTATTTTGATATTGATTTTCTTTGGGTGTAAGCCTGAAATGGATTGCTGTGTGATGCCGCCTGCTAACTACTTGCCCTTGCAGGTGGGCAATTATTGGAAGGTGGATAATGATGACTACATTGAGATTACGGGCAAAGCGCAATTAGCTGATGGAGAGTATTTTGTACTTTCTTCTTTCATCAAAAATGTGCCAGACCCTGCCTTTGCCACGCAACTATTGTATATGCGAATAGACGAAAAACAAAACTTGGTTCAGGGCTTCAAAGGCAATAATTTTACGCGCATTGTTGCCAACTTTGCGCTCAAAGAAGGTGAAAAACTGGCGGTTTATGATAACCTAACCGTACTGGAAAAAAATAATACTCGTATGAAATTTAGGCACGACTGCCTCGTATGTTCCTTCTATCCAAGCTATTACGAATCTACCTTTTTGAATGGTCGTGGTTTTGCAGATAGGAGTTTTTTTCTGGCAGGAAACTTTGGTTTGATAAAGCCTTTCAAAGAAGTCAGGATTAATGGCGTGGTGAGTCAGTTATAAACATACTTCTTACAAAAGTGTTTTTTTATCTGCCTCACCCAAACCTCTCCTTCTGAGAGGAGTAAATTGCTACTTTTGCAAGAAGTCCAGCATTCGTTTTTGATTTTTTTTGACTATTTTTGTAGTAAATGGTGTTTTCGTCAAAGTGTGCAAATTTTATGAAAAACACACCTCATTAATACAAGTAGCAATATGAAATTTATCAAAAACTATATTGATGGCGAATTTTTGCCTCCCATTTCTGGACAGTATATCGATAACCTGAACCCCGCCAAGGGCGAAGTTTATGCCCAAATTCCTGACTCTGACGAAAGAGATTTGGCAGTGGCAGTGGCAGCAGCGAGGAAAGCCTTTCCTGCATGGGCAGACACACCCGCGCAGGAACGTGCTGCTATTTTGGTCAGAATCGCCTCATTGATAGATAAATACGCTGATAAATTAGCCTTGGCAGAGAGCATCGATAATGGAAAACCCTTGCGCTTGGCAGAGATGATGGACATTCCACGTGCCGCCGCCAATTTTCATTTTTACGGAACGGCAATTTTGCACGAGTTTTCTGAATCGCATTTCACCTCGCCCACCGCGATTAATTATACTTTGCGGAAGCCGATAGGCGTGGTGGGGTGCATTTCGCCTTGGAATCTGCCATTATATTTGTTCTCTTGGAAAATTGCACCTGCCTTAGCTTCAGGGAATTGCGTGGTGGCAAAGCCTTCGGAAATTACGCCCATGACTGCTTTTTTGTTGGCAGAGATTTGCGTGGAGGCGGGCTTGCCCAAGGGCGTGCTAAACATGGTGCATGGCTACGGGCATAAAATAGGGCAGGCAATCGCAGAAAATCCTGAAATTCGGGCAATTTCATTTACTGGAGGGACAGAAACAGGCAAAAAAATAGCCTTGGCGGGCGCGCCTCTTTTCAAAAAACTTTCTTTGGAACTGGGCGGAAAAAATCCAAACCTCATTTTCGCGGACTGCAATTTTGAAAATGCAGTTTCTACTTCCATTCGTTCGTCTTTTGCCAATCAAGGGCAAATTTGCTTATGCGGTTCACGAATTTTTATTCAACACTCCATTTATGAAAAGTTCAAAACCGAATTTGTCCAGCGCGTACAAAAGCTAAAAGTGGGCAATCCATTGGACGCTACCGCAGACTTGGGCGCGGTAGTTTCCAAATCTCACCAAGCTAAAATCCTGTCTTACATAGATTTAGCCAAGCAGGAAGGTGGCGTTATCCTGACTGGTGGCAATCAAATCAGCCTCGAAGGAGAATGTTCAAATGGTTATTTTATCGAGCCAACCGTTATCGAGGGACTTTCTCCTTACTGTCGCACCAATCAAGAGGAAATTTTTGGTCCCGTCGTTACTTTAACGCCTTTTGAAACGACCGCGGAGGCAATAGAATACGCCAATTCCACGCAATATGGGCTGGCGGCAACCATCTGGACAGAAAACTTGACAACGGCGCATCAGGTAGCTCACCAACTCCAAAGCGGCATTGTTTGGATAAACTGCTGGTTATTAAGGGATTT
>JAAFJS010000347.1 GCA_013298985.1 Cytophagales bacterium | reverse complement strand
CCACAAAATATTCGCATAGTGGTCGTGGCGAGCATACGTAAATACTTGCTTTCCAAGATTTTAGACGCTAATAGTTCGATGTTTTTTTAAACGAGTATCTTTGAATTTAGCACGAAGAGAAGACAAATAAGTAGTAAGACTCATCATCATATTTTTTTTAGCCAAAATAAAAACTTTTAATTAATTTTCAAAAGATTTCCGCAGTTATTAGGGACTATTTGGCAGAAAGAAAGATTCCGTACAGCATTGCCAGGGCACAGTCCACGACCGTTCTATGCTCTACCACAAATACAAGGATTTTAATGAAATGATAATGAGGTAAGGCGAGAGAAAAAATAGAAGACAAAAATAAAAATCAATTAGTTACTTAAAATTATTTATTGCAGTAGGTAAAACTATTTGCAGTAGGTAATTTTTTGTTTTGTAACTAATTGATTTTCAGCACTTTAACTCAAAAAGGGAGAAAGATGGGTCTTGAACCCACGACCTTCGGAACCACAACCCGACGCTCTAACCAACTGAGCTACATTCTCCATCTTAATTTCACTGCAAAGATACGAAAATGGTTTTGAATATTACAAGTCCCTTTCAAATAAAATTCGTTTGCCTCGCGATGTTTCATCAAAAACACCATCTGAATACACTAAGTTCCCCGAAACAAGGGTATGTAAGATGCGAGAATGAAAAGTTTGTCCTTCCAGAGGCGACCAACCACATTGGTAGTGCAAGTTTTCCTTGCTGACCCGCGTTGTTTTATCCAAATCAACTATCACCAAATCAGCCCAATAGCCCTCACGAAGGTAGCCCCTTTCTTGTATTTGAAAGCAGGTTGCTACGGAATGGCTCATCTTTTCTACTATTTTTTCCAAACTGATTTTTCTTTGTTTGTAAAACTCCAACATGATATTGAACGAGTGCTGCACCAAAGGTAAGCCTGACGGAGCTTTCCAATAGTTTCCTTGTTTTTCTTCCCACGTATGCGGTGCGTGGTCAGTGGCGATGACATCTATTTTATCTGCCAGCAATGCCTCTAAAATGGCTTTTTTGTGGTGCGCTTCTTTGATGGCAGGATTGCATTTGATTTGACTGCCAAGTGTTTGATAATCAGCTTTATCAAACCAAAGATGATGCACACACGCTTCAGCAGTAATTCGCTTTTCTGATAAGGGTTTTGTATGGTCAAAAAGAGCCAATTCTTCTTGGGTAGAAATATGCAAAACGTGTAAGCGAGTATTATATTTTTTTGCCAAACTCACTGCTAATGAAGAAGATAGCAAGCAGGCTTCCTCGTTTCGGATTTCGGGGTGTGCAGAAAAAGGCACTGCATCAGCATATTTTTGACGATAAATTTCAGCATTTGCTTTGATGGTATTTTCGTCTTCACAGTGCGTAGCTATCAGCATGGGGCTTTGACTAAAAACCGCCTCCAAAGTTTTGGGGTTGTCCACCAGCATATTTCCTGTAGATGAACCCATAAAAAGTTTAATACCACATACATTTTGGGGATTGGTTTTTAATATTTCGGACAAATTATCATTTGAGCCACCCATGAAAAAAGAATAGTTTGCCAAAGAGGTTTTGCGCGCAATTTCGTATTTATCCTCCAAAAGTTCTTGCGTTAGCGTATTAGGCACAGTATTAGGCATTTCCATAAAAGTAGTAACTCCTCCTGCTACGGCAGCGCGCGCTTCGGAGAAAATCGTTGCTTTGTGTGTAAGCCCTGGTTCGCGGAAATGTACTTGGTCGTCTATCGCGCCAGGAAGCAAATATTTCCCCTCTGCATTGATTTCTATTACTGTATAATCAACTGAAATAGAAGGACTTATTTTTTCAATTCGTCCATTTTTAACCAATAAATCACCAGAAAAAATTTTCCCTTCATTGACGATTTGGGCATTTTTGATGAGTATGGTTTTGTGATACTGTTCCATTTTTTTGTATTATTTAGGTTGAGATAGTGGTGCTTTTTTAATGATTTACTTTCAAGTATAAAAGTAAAAAAACAGTATTTTTTAACGTTTCAGCACTAATTCTTCGCCTTTTTTGCACTCTTTTTCCAATATATTCCCTTGGTTTTCAATCCCATTGATTGAATATTTTTCACCCAAGCCATGTGCGAGTTTTAGCTTGCCGCCAAAAGGAGATTTTACTTTGATTTCAGTAGTTTTACCGTTTTCTACCTTTGCCGAAATGGAAAAACCGCCTTCTACCCTGATGTTTTCAAAAGAAAAAGAAGTATTTAACCATGCCAAAGGCACATCAGGCACTACATGAACTACGTCTTGCCTTTGCTGAACCAAGAGTTCTAAAACAGCACTCAACGCACCTTGCCCAGCGTCCAGTTGCATCACCTCACTATTAGGAATGTTTTGAGGCATTTTGTACCAGACAGGCGAACCAAGCAAGGAAACGCCATTAAAAGCCGCATTATGTAGTGTTCCTCTGCCTTCATTTACAAAATTTTCTCTCCACCAATGTAGCCATGAAACTGCCGCCTCCGTTCTACCACCACGCATATTGAGGATTGCCGCCCAAGGGATACACCAGCCACTCCACCCGCCTGCACCCTGCGTAACCCAGCGATTCAGCGTATTATTTACAATTTGCTTGTGCTGAAACGATTGTGGGTCTATCGTCCCAAAAGGATAAATGCCGCCCAAATGCGCGTGATGTCTGTGGCTATCTTCCAAGTCTGTACCTTCCCAAAGTGCAATAAAAGTGGTGTTTTTTCCCCATCTTTCTGCATTATAAGCCCCTACAATCGTGCTATAAGGTGGCAAACATTCGCTTACTTTCTGCCAGCGAGGGTCGTTTTCTTGTTGGAGAATTTTGGAGGCTTGTGGTAAAATCTGGGCTACACAATGCAAAGCGGCTAACTGAAAAGAGGCATTTTTGCCCCAAGCGTCCATGTCTGCCCCCTTAAACTCTGGGCTGACAGACACTGGCAAGCTCAACACCGTTCTGCCATCTCCATAGCGAGATTCCTCGAGCATAGCCCAGTAGCCCTCAAATGCGCCAATGAGCAAGGGCATCGCGATTTCCTTCAAAATTTTTTCGTCCATCGTGTAGCGGTAGTGCTGCCAAGCCAGTTGCGCCATCCAAGCCGTACAAGCATGGTCAATCGTACCTGTCCAAAATGTCCCCACTACCTGACAACGGTCATCAACGGCATGAGGAAGCATTAGTGCCTTTTCACTTCCAAAAAATTGTTTCCCATTTTTTTGCATTTGGGGCAGCCAAGACATAAGCATTTTCCACAATGGATTCAGGTTATTTGCCTTGCCTGTCGCAAAGCTGGGCAGGTAAATCATCTCGACATTGATATTGAAATGGTAGTCATTGCTCCAAGGCGGTAGCTGGTATTCCTCCATAAAAACGCCCTGCAAAGTACACGCAACGCCATGTTCGGGCATCGTGCAGGCTTGTTTGTAAATGCCATACAACGCAATTTCCTGCAAAATGGGGTCAGGAAGACTGATTTTAGGGACATCTGCCCAATACTGTTTCCACCAATCATTTTTTTGTGTAATAAACTGCTTTACATTACTTTTTCCAAAACTTTCTGTGATTTTTTCTTTTCCATTTTTTCCTAAAAAAGAACCCATCAAAATTTGATTTCCTTTGTTCACATAGCCCATTGACAAAGGTTCGTCTGCGGGCAAAATTTGTGTAAAGCCCTTTCCATCAGTGAGTTCCCAGGGGGTTGGCGGGTCTATTCCCCAGCCACTCAGCTTTTCTTTGACAAACTCCCAAGAAGGTATCAGCGTGATTTGCACCTTGCCTACCAGACTTTGGGGCAACTCGACAAAAGCCAACTCGTCAAAAATCGCTTGGCGAATTTTGATGGTTTCTTGTTTATTGATAACTGTATTTCCTTTGTTTATTTGTTCCCCAATTACCACTTCAAACTCAGCATTTGATAAATTCAGCTTTCCTTTGATGAGGGTATATTTTTCAGGTAGCTTGATTTCCAATCTGCCTCCACCAATCTGGTAAGGCTCATGCGGCTCTTTGGCGGTTTTTTGAGGAACAGCAAAAGTAGCGCGCAAAGCGGCTTCATCTTTAGCTTCGAGCATTTTTTTGA
>JAAFJS010000346.1 GCA_013298985.1 Cytophagales bacterium | reverse complement strand
GGCGGCACTACGATTGCAGTGGCGGACAAGCTGAATAGAAAATGGATAGGCATAGACCAATCTGTGCAAGCGGTTTCTGTAACGGAATTGCGATTGAACTTGCAGCAGGGCAGAGCCGCAGGCAAAAGTCAAGATATGTTCGCCAAGCCTTTTACCAAAAAACTTTACAAGTACGACTACGATACCTTGCGCTACAAAGATGCTTTTGAGTTTGAAAACTGGATAGTTGTGGCTTTTGGCGGTATTCCAAACGCAAAACAGCGAGGAGATTTGGGGCTTGATGGTAGAACGAAGGAAAATCAGCCAATTCAAGTAAAAAGAAGTGATAATATTGGCAGAAATGTAGTAGATAATTTTCTTTCTGCCGTTCAGCGTTACGACAAAGCAAGTTTTGAGCGCAACAAAACTGACGGAAAAGCTATTGGCTTTATCATTGCTTTTTCTTTTAGCAAAGGAGTTATCCAAGAGGTGGCAAGATTGAGAAATGATGAAAACGTGATTGTTAAGTTAGTAACGGTGGAGGAAATAGTGCCGATTGCCAAAAAGCCAAATTTGAAAATAGATATGATAGACAGGGGGACAAAGCAGAATTTGCGAGAAATTGAGTTTGTAGCAAGTGCAGAAAATGAAATAAGTACGACGGGGGCAAACATTCACTTTTTTGCTTGGGATTTTAACTATCGTGAAGCAATAGGTTTTATGCCTGAAATTTTATTTGACAAAGAAGGCAAGCAAACGTATAGCTTTAAAGCTGGCGAACACAAAATAGCAGTGAAAGTAGTAGATGAAGAAGGACTCGAAAATATAGAAGTTATCCATCTCAAAATCAATGGCGTAGTAGCGCGCATCTAAATTTTTGAAAATAAATGCTTTTTGAAGAAACGACAATCACAGAAAGTCAAAGCTCTAAAAATGAACGGATTACCTTTTTTGTAGAGGTCATTTTACCTGTGCCGATTGAGGGCAAGTTTACCTATCGGATTCCGATGGAACTGAACGGAAAGGTCAGAGAAGGTGCGCGCGTAGTTGTTAATTTTGGGAAAAGACGCATCTTGACTGGGATTGTTTTCAGTGTGCATCAGGAAGCCCCCAAAACCTATCAGGCAAAATACATCTTGGAACTGCTGGACGAGATTCCTGTGGTCAATCGGGCGCAACTGATATTTTGGGAGTGGCTCGCTGATTATTATATGTGTACCATGGGCGAGGTGATGAACGTAGCACTGCCTTCGGGACTCAAGCTCAGTAGCCTTTCGCGAGTACAGCTAAACCCCAATTTTGCCCATCTGCAAGCACAATACGACATTCCGCTTCATGCCAAAGAGCAGCTATTACTCGACCACCTGCATGGTGATTCGACACTGACTTTTGACCAAATTGCGGAGATTTTACAAGTCAAAAATATCTACGCCATCATCAAATCTTTGCTATTCAAAGAAGCTATTTTAGTTTTTGAAGAAATCAAGGAAAAGTACAAACCCAAGATTGTCAAAAAAATTCGTCTTAGCAAACTTTATTTGGCAGACAAAGAGGTACTGATAGATTTGTTGGATTCTGTGAAAAATGCAAAAAAAGTTACAGCCAAACAAGAAGAAGTCATCTTAAAATATTTGACAGAAATTCCCGCAGACGCGCCAGAAAGCAAGCATTTACAAGGATTACCCAAATCTACGTTTACCAAGTCAGGGATTTCCGAATCTTCTTTACAATCGCTGATTAAAAAAGAAGTTTTTGAAGAGTTCGAGGAAATTGTATCGCGCTTCCAAGCCTACGAAGATGAAATATTGAGCCTTATCAAACTGAGTGAATATCAGAAAGGAAAGGTAAGTGAAATAGAAAAATATTTTGATGCCACAGATGCAACACACAGAAATACAGTGCTTTTGCATGGAATTACGGGTAGCGGAAAAACAGAAATGTATATCCAAATCGTCAATCAAATATTAGCACAAGGCAGGCAAGTGCTTTTCTTACTCCCCGAAATTGCGCTTACTACCCAGATTGTGGCGCGTCTGAAAAAAGTCTATGGCGCAAAGCTGGGCGTGTATCATTCTAAGTTTTCAGCCAACGAACGCGTGGAAGTTTGGAAAGGCGTACAAGATGGCAAATTCCCAATCGTAGTGGGCGTTCGTTCTTCTATCTTTTTGCCTTTCAGTAACTTAGGGCTTATCGTAGTAGATGAAGAACATGACCCGTCCTACAAACAGTACGACCCTGCCCCGCGCTACAATGCCCGCGATGTAGCCTTAGTGCTGGCAAGTATTCATAAATCCAAAGTCTTGCTTGGTTCAGCTACTCCTTCCTTAGAAAGTTACTATCAGGCGCGGCAGGGAAAGTATGGATTTGTAAGTGTAGAAAAGCGTTTTGGGGAGGCGATTCTTCCTGAAATCAAGCTCGTAAATATGAGCATAGAACGCAAACAAAAAACGGTAAAGTACAATTTTTCTTCTCTGCTTCTTGCGGCTATTGACGAAAATTTGCAGAAAAAAGAACAGACCATTTTGTTTCAAAACAGACGCGGTTTTGCGCCACATTTGTCCTGCGAGGAATGTAACTGGATTCCTACGTGTATGAATTGTGCGGTGAGCCTTACTTTTCACCTCTATTCCAACGAGTTGCGCTGTCATTATTGCGGCTATCGCGAAGCACCGCCCTCCACTTGCCTCCATTGTGGTTCAGGTAAAATTAAAACGGTGGGGTTTGGCACAGAAAAAATTGAGGACGAACTCCGCTTGGTATATCCCGAAGCCGTTATTCAGCGAATGGACTTAGACACGACGCGCTCCAAATATGCCTATCAGACTATTATTGAGGACTTTACCAATCGGCAAATTGATATTTTGGTGGGGACGCAAATGGTTACCAAAGGCTTGGACTTTGACCACGTGAGTTTGGTAGGCGTTTTTGATATCGACAGGCTCATTCATTTTCCTGATTTTCGTTCCCACGAACGCACCTTCCAGTTGGTTACGCAGGTGAGTGGGCGTGCAGGCAGGAAAAACAAAAAGGGAGTGGTGCTAATTCAGACTTCGCAGCCACAACATCCTCTTTTAGAGCGCATTGTCCAGCATGATTACATTGGTTTTTACGAAGATGAAATCATAGAAAGAGAAAAACATTTTTACCCGCCCTTTTCGCGTGTCATCAATATTACGGTCAAATCTGAGGAACAAACGCTGGCAGTAGAGGCGGCACATGAGCTGGCGCAAAAACTCAAAGCGGTACTGGGCGAAGGTCGCGTGCTGGGTCCCGAAGCGGCAATTATCGAGAAAATCCGCAATCAATACCTACAAAACGTGATGGTCAAGTTGGAAAGGGACAAGATTAACTTGAAGGCTGTCAAGCAGTTAATCAAAGAACAAATGAATGGATTGAGCAGTAACAAAAAATATAAAACACTGCTGATTGTGCCTGATGCAGACCCGATGTAACGGATTTTACTGTTATCAAATTACTATCAAATCTGAGAACTAATATGAAAAAGAAATTGTATGTTTGTGTAGATATAGCAGAGAACGTTTCGGACGTATGCGCGACGCACTCGTAAGGGAATAGCACGTGGCACTATGAATATTGAAATCCGCTGAATGAAAATTTAGCGGATTTTTCTTTTATAAAGCGTTTGCAAAACTACTTCCTTGCGCCCATTCCTTATTTCTTCTACATAAAATAGCTGATTACCAATCGTTTTAGAATATTTAATCAAATCATTATTCAAATCATTTTTTTTACTATAGTCGATGCTATCTGGGTTTGCAACGATTTGAGGGATAAGCTCAAAGTCTTCTTCTGTAATTGCCTCTTGCCCTCTTGCATCCTCTGTTTTTGGGTTTCCATGCTTTTTAATAGCATGGTTTACGCCATAGCTATACATGGTTCTTGTATAACCACTTAGGTCAAAACCTGTTGCTTCCTTGATTTGTTGAATCTCTTTTTCGCTAAGTTCGCCCACTTCATACCTCAGAAATGCACTTTTATCTATTTTTAGTTCCTCTATGAGTTGCTTAATGCTATCTACTTTTTTCATGCTTTACTTTTTCTAACGATTCTAATCGTTTATTTAGACTCTCTATATTCCATCTCTTTATT
>JAAFJS010000345.1 GCA_013298985.1 Cytophagales bacterium | reverse complement strand
AAATTGCTGTCCCCCAAAACCAGGATTGACGGACATCACGCATACCAAATCTATTTCTTTAATGATTTCTTCTAAGGAATGGATAGACGTATGCGGATTGATTGCCACGCCCGCTTTCATACCTAAGTCCTTGATTTGCTGAACAGTACGATGCAGGTGCGTAGATGCCTCTATGTGTATGGAAAGTACGCCTGCGCCCAAGTTCTTGAAAGTTTCCAGATAGCGTTCGGGCTGTACTATCATCAGATGTACGTCTAATAGCTTTTGGGCGTGCTTGTTAATAGCGGCTAAGACAGGCATTCCAAAGGAAATATTGGGGACAAAGATGCCGTCCATGATGTCAATATGAAACCAGTCTGCCTCGCTTTGGTTTATCATTTGTACATCGCGCTGGAGATTGCCAAAATCTGCCGCAAGCACAGAGGGTGCTATGATGGGCTGTTTTTTCATTTATGCGTTTTGTTTTAAAACAAAGTTCTTAATTTTTTGCTCAAAAGAGGTTATTTTTCTCGTCTTTTCTTATCTTTCATTAAAAATATTAAAAACGTAAATTGACTATGAAAAATGTATGTTTGCTAATTTTGTTGCTGCTATTTTGTTTTTCGTTTTCCCATGCCCAGTGGCAGGCAAAATGGATTACACACCCTACCGCCGATTTGGACGATTACGGAGTTTACCATTTCCGCCGAACGTTTGAGCTGGGCGAAAAACCTACCTCTTTTATCGTTCACGTTTCTGCGGATAACCGCTATAAACTGTATGTCAATGGCAAGCAAGTCAGTTTTGGTCCTGCAAGAAGCGATTTGGCACACTGGCGGTACGAAACGGTAGATATTGCGCCTCAGCTACAAACAGGAAAAAATGTAGTAGCGGCATTGGTTTTTAATGGAGGCGAGTCAAAGGCGGTTGCTCAGGTTTCGCATCAAACAGCTTTTATTTTAGAGGGTAATACTGACAAAGAAAAATTCCTTAGCACCTCCGACAAAGAGTGGAAAGTGATTAGAAATGAGGCATATAGTCCCTTACAAATCAAAATGTGGGGCGAAGACCAGATGATTTGGGGGTTTTATGCAGTAGGCTCAGGCGACGTGGTAGAGGGGGTAAAATATGCTTGGGGCTGGGAAAAAACAGATTTTGACGATAAAAATTGGCTCAAACCGCGCGGGCTTTCCTCTGCCGCTTTGCGCGGGAACAGAACGCAAAACCCTTGGCTACTGGTGCCGCGACCTATTCCCTCCATGGAACAAAAAGAGGAACGCGCTTTCAGCATTGCGCGCACCGAAAATATAACGACTGATGGTGGTTTCTTAAAAGGAGGAAAGAGTTTGACCATTCCGCCCAATACCAAAGCGACCTTGCTTTTAGACCATACCTATTTGACGGTGGGTTATCCTGAATTGAAAGTCAGCAAGGGCAAAGGAAGTGAAATCAAGGTAATCTATTCGGAGGCTTTGTATGATAAAAATCGTGAAAAAGGCAATAGAAATCAGATAGAAGGCAAAAAAATAAATGGTGCAAGAGATGTTTTCAAACCTGACGGGGGCGAAAACAGAAGTTTTATTCCACTGTGGATGCGTACTTTTCGTTTTGCCCAATTAGAAGTACAAACTACTGAACAAGAATTAGTTATCCATGACTACGTCCAGCTTTTTACTGCATACCCATTCGAGGAAAAAGCAACCTTCAAAAGCAATGATGCCTCTTTGAGTCAGATTTGGGACGTTGGCTGGCGTACTGCGCGCCTGTGTGCGGGAGAAACTTATTTTGATTGTCCGTATTACGAACAGCTTAATTATGAAGGAGATACAAGGATTCAGGCGTTGATTTCTATGTATGTTTCTGGTGATGACCGCTTGCCCAAAGATGCAATTAATCAGTTTTCGTATTCCAAAAATGCAGATGGCTTGGTCGAAGCTGCCTATCCTGCCAATTTCCGCTTGTTTATTCCGCCGTATGCCTTGTATTATATTTCTATGATTTACGATTTTCACTTGCACCGCAACGATAGGGAGTTTGTAAAACCCTTATTGTCAGGCATGAACGGCATCTTGGAATGGTATGAAGGCTACCTGAACGAAAAAGGAATGTTGAGCAAAATGCCTTGGTGGAACTTTTTGGATTGGTGTCCTGAGTATGATGGCGGCGTACCTCCCGAAGACGCGCAAGGCAACAACGCACCTTTGGCATTGCACTACGCGTATGCCTTAGACCATGCGGCGGCACTTTTTGCAGATTTTGGCAGGAACTACGAGGCAGAACGCTGGAAAAAAGTAAGTGAAAAAGTCAAAAAAGGAGTATTAAAAAATGCGTATCATACACAGAAACAGCTTTTTGCAGATACTCCAGAAAAGAAAACGTATAGCCAACACGCTAACATCATGGCTATCTTGACTGATGCTATTCCCCAAAATCAACAAAAGACTTTAATGAACAAAATATTGGCAGATACCTCCCTGATTCAGTGTACGTTGTATTATCGTTTTTACTTGAATCAGGCAATTCACAAAGCGGGTTTGGACAAATACGTGGACGAGCTAACCCCTTGGCGCACCATGCTTGCTGATGGATTGACAACTTTTGCGGAATCAGACAAGCGCGCTGTTCAGCGTTCGGACTGCCACGCGTGGAGTGCAAGCCCCAACTACGACTTTTTGGCAACGGTTTGTGGGATTCGCCCTGCTTCTTTTGGTTTTCAAACCGTAGAAATCAAACCTGCTTTGGGCAAGCTCCAAGAGGTGGAAGCAAGTATGCCGCACCCCACAGGCGAAATAAAAATTACCTTCAAACGCAAAGGGAATCAGGGAATTACAGGAAAAATCACCTTGCCAAGTTCGCTTTCAGGTAAGTTTGTTTGGAATGGGAAAATGGTACTCCTCAAAGGTGGTGAACAAAAAATAGAAGTGGAATAAAAATGAATGTATTACTTTTATTAATGTGCTGAGGCTAATATAGATGCGTTCACTGCCTTGATAATTTCATCAGGCTCTATGTAGCCTCCGCCAATTCGCTGAATTTCTTTACCTTTTTTGTCAAAAAAGATGAGCCAAGGAATTGCATAGAGTCGGAGTTCCTTCTTTATGGCTTTTAATGTGTATGCATCAATCGCTGTTTCTGATAAGTCTAACTTGGTAGTAATCGCATTTTTGTTTAAGAACTCAATCAATGTACTGTCCATAAATGTGTTTCTCTCCAAAATGCGACAGCCCAAACATCCTTTTCCTGTAACAAATAAAAAAACAGGTTTTTGGGTCAATTTTGCTTTAGAAAAAATACTGTCAGGCTCATAAGCTATAAAACCAATCTTGTTTTGGCTAAATAACTGATGACTTAGCAATAGAAAAAACATGACAATCAATTTTTTCATTGTTTCATCAAATCTAATTGGTAACGATACAAATAAAAAGCATCTCCTTGCATTGATTTATTCATTTTTTTTACCCAAATATAGCCTTTCTCAATAGCAACTACTTTGAAAGCAAACATTGATAGAAAGGGTACATCTGCTAATAGTTTTTCGTTTTTATACACCTGCACATAGTATTTCTTGGATTCTACGTCCAAAGCCGAAGTATTGTAGATTCTGTATAGTATTTCAGCCAATTCATCATAAAAAATAAGACCATAACTTGCCAATTTCTTGACAGCCTCCTCACGAATTTTTGTGTATTGGGCAAAGTATTTTCTTGTGGTGTCTGACGAATATAAGGTATATGGTATTGTATCTTGGGCTGTCATGTACCTGCCTTTCTCACCAAATGCACTTAGCTTTTTACCTTTGGCGTTGTAAATATAGATAGTAGGGCTGGCTAAATCACTTACAAAAAGTTGGTCTTTTTTCCCAATTCGGATAGACATATCCAGATTAGCAGCATACAATTTATAATGTACCCTATTTTTTGGACAGCAAATTAAGCGGTATGCCGCCCAGATAAATTTTATTTACCTTTACCTTAAAATAGTACAAAAATGGTCGCTAAAAGAAAAAGAAAATTGTATGACAATGCTTTCAAAACAAAAGTAGTTTTGGAAGCATTAAAAGAACAAAAAACACTTGCTCAATTAAGCAGTGAGTTTGGGGTGAGTGCTAATCAGATTT
>JAAFJS010000344.1 GCA_013298985.1 Cytophagales bacterium | reverse complement strand
CCTCGTGTGTGTCTGTCTGTAAGATGACCAAAATATTCTCTACCGAGCTAACTGTTTGGTAAGCAATACTATACGGGCGGGTAAGTGCCAAGTTTTCCTTGCTAATGATGATATTGGTGATTTTCATTATCTTTCTTTTTTGAAAATTTGCGCTAAAATAAGCATAAAAGTATAAATTTGAGTTTGATTAGGTCGTATTAATTAATGTCAATAAAAACGCCATAGAATATGAAAAAACTCACTAATATTTCCCTTTGCCTCTGCTGTATGTTACTCTTTTCTTGGGTCAAAAAAACACCGCAACAACCTAATATTCTGTGGATTACCTGCGAAGATATGAGTGAACACTTGGGCTGCTATGGCGACCTCACTGTGCCTACTCCTCATATTGACCGCCTCGCGCGTGAAGGCGTTCGCTACACCAATCTATACTCCATCGCGGGCGTTTGCGCGCCCAGCCGTTCGGCAATCATTACAGGAATGTACCCTACCTCGATTGGGTCGCACCACATGAGAACCCAGTACAAGATTGACCTTCCTAATTTTCCGCCTTATTCCATTGTTACTGCGCCAGAGGTCAAGTGTTTTTCTGAATATTTGCGTGAGGCAGGTTATTTCTGCACTAACAATGAAAAAACAGATTATCAATTTGAGCCACCCATTTCTGCTTGGGACGAAAATAACAAAACGGCACATTGGCGCAATAGAAAGCCAAATCAACCATTTTTTTCTGTCTTTAATTTAATGACCACGCATGAATCGCAGGTATGGATGCGAAAAGATGAACCTATGCTGGTCAGCCCAGAAAAAATAAAAATTCCTTCTTACTATCCTGACAACGAAATTATTAGAAAAGATATAGCGAGGTTTTTCAGTAATATTAGTGTGATGGACACACAAGTTGGTAATATTTTGAAGCAGTTAGAAGAAGATGGAGAATTAGAAAATACGATTATCTGTTTTTTTAGCGACCATGGCGACGGGCTACCCTTCGTCAAGCGCGAACTCTATGACAGAGGGCTGAGAGTTCCTTTTATTATTCGCTACCCACAAAAAATGAGGAATAAAGAAAACATAAATACTACTGAAAACCAGCTACACAGCTTTGTCGACCTTGCCCCTTCTGTGCTTTCTTTGGCAGGCATCAAGCCCCCCAAATATTTACAAGGACAGGCTTTTCTGGGAAAGTTTGCCGCTAAAAAGGAAAGAAAATATATCTACGCCGCCCGCGACCGCATGGATTCGGAGTACGACAGAGTACGCGCGGTGCGCGACAAGCAGTTTAAATATTTGCGAAATTATCACCCTGAAAAGCCTTATTATCAGAATATTGCGTTTCGTTTGCAACAAGACATGATGAAGGAGATACTCAGGCTCAGAGATGCTGGCAAACTCAATGAAACGCAAATGCTTTGGTTCAGACAAACAAAACCTGTCGAGGAACTGTATGACTTGGACGCTGACCCTGATGAGTTTAACAATCTGGCAGATAACCCATTGTATAAAAACAAGTTAGTGGAGTTACGTCAGGCGCATTTGGATTGGGTAGAAAAGTACGGCGATAAAGGCGAAATCCCTGAAAGAGAGATGGTTGCTCAAATGCAAATCAACGGGCAACCGCCTGTATCACAAGCCCCAACGATTATACTCAAAAAGGACAAAGCGCATATCAGCACCACCACCACAGGCGCATCTATTATTTATAAGATAGAAAATGAGGTTGCAGGCACCAAAAAGCAGGATAATCAGCAAATAGCGCGCTGGCAAATCTATATCAAACCTTTCAACGTCAATCGCGGAGATAAGATTTTTGCGATGAGTACGCGAATTGGCTACACGCAGAGTAAAGAGAGTATCGTGATATTCTAAGTGATGAAGAAGCCTAAGACAGTAAGCACAATGAATCAAAAATTTAGATTTTTTGATGGCTCACTTGTTTTTAATGATAATGACTATAAAAATAGTTAATTGCTTTTGTATATTTTAAAATAACTGTTAAAATAGTTGTAAAACTAAAAAACTATTTTTATGTTTGTGCATGGCTTTTTGATTTTACATAAAGTCCATGATTTCAAAGATTAAAAAAAACATGAAAGAACTCACCAAAGCAGAAGAACAAGTAATGCAATATCTCTGGCAAATCGGCAGAGGTTTCGTCAAGGACATTTTAGAGAAATTTCCTGAACCAAAACCCAACTACAATACGGTGTCGACCGTCATCAGGGTATTGGAGCAAAAGGAATTTGTTGGGCATAAGCAGTACGGCAATACGCATGAGTATTTTCCGTTGGTCGCGCAGGAGGAATACAGCAATTTTGCTGTCCATCGCGTAGTCAATCAGTATTTTGGCGGTTCACTCAAAAGTTTGGTTTCCTTTTTTGTCAAGAAAAATGAAGTCGACCTCAACGAACTCAATGAAATCTTGAAAACAATAGAAGAAGGGAAAGACAAATCTGGAATTACTAATGACTAATAAAACAACCTCAAACTATTAAATAACTATGAACTTTACCACTTTTCTTTGGCAGGCAAATCTCGCGTTATTACTGCTCTATGCCGTTTATTGGGCATTTTTGCGCCGAGAAACCTTTTTTCGTTGGAACAGGCTTTACTTGCTGGGGGCAACTCTTTTCGCGCTGGCTTTCCCTTTCGTGCCTATCCCTACGCTATTCCAAGATGGCGTTCCCGAAGACCAAGTGCTGCTATTTTTTGGTGGCAGTGAGGTAGAAATTCCTGTAAATCAGGTTATTGCCACAGAAACTGCTCCTCTTTTTATTTGGGAAAACGGCTTGCTTTTGGTCTATTTGATAGGTGTAATTTTTCTTAGTTTCCGTTTGTTTATCAGCTTATTACAGATTTTTAAACTGGTTTTCCCTTTTTTGTGTGTTTTCACACAAAAAACTGCGTTCAATACACAAAAAACTATTTTTAAAAAACAAGAAGGTTATTTTATTGTCCAAACCAAGGCGGGAACACCCATTTTTTCTTTCTTGAATATCCTATTTTGGAACGAACCTGCGGCGGTTTCCGAAGAAGGGAAAGCCAAAATTTTAGCCCACGAGCTTGTGCATATCCGCCAGTGGCATAGCGTGGACGTGCTTTTTATGGAAATTTTGACTATTTTATGTTGGTGCAATCCCATCATTTGGGCGTACAGAAAGTCCCTCCAAGCCGTTCACGAATACTTGGCAGATGCACTGGTCTTGGAAAAAGAAACTTCCAAAACTGACTACGCTAACTTGCTTGTTTCGCAATTTTTGCATACGAATACACTTTATATTACAAACCATTTCTTTAACAAATCACTCTTAAAAAATAGAATTATGATGATGTACAAATTAGAATCTAAGAAAATAGCAAAACTCAAATATGGTTTTTTTGCGCCTGTAATTGCTTTTTGCTTGCTAATTGCTGCTTGTAGTGAGAAAATTACAAGTGAATTAGGGAAAGAAAATCTGACTATTCATATTCAAGAAAGCAAAAGGAATAAAATAATTACCTTGGACTTGAATAAATTCACAAAAGAACAGAAGGGACCAGAAGAAGAAGATTATTATCTTACTGAAACACTCAAGAAAACTGTTAAAACTACGGATATTGAGAATTTGAAATTGGAAGTATTGCAACACCCTTTTCCTACAACAAGACCATTGGAAATTTTATTAGCACGAGGAAAAAGAGTAGTTACTGCTACACAAAGAGTAGAAAATCCTAATCAAATTAATTGGAAAATCTTTGCAGAAAATGCACAGGCAGGAGATAGATTCATTATACAATTATTTCCACAAGGTGTAATTTTCCAGTACCCAAGAAAGCGAATGGAAAACGATATTAAAAGATTATGGAAACAGGCGAAAACAGCAGGATACTCTGACAAGGAAATAAAAGAAGAGGAGCAAAAGATGATGGAAGATTATGACAAAGGACTGTATGGAAGTGTCATTTTCGTTGTTAATGTTTCCTAATTCCCATTAATTACTCAAAAAACCACTGCTCTCCAGCAATGGTTTTTTGGTTTAGTGCAGAAAACTCCGCCAAAGTTTCCGCTTTCCGCTTACATTTTGTTACTTTGCCAAAATTTTAAAAAGAAACAAACATGAATA
>JAAFJS010000343.1 GCA_013298985.1 Cytophagales bacterium | reverse complement strand
AACCCACCAAACTGTGTGGCACTTTATAGCACAGGGTACGCCTTGGCAACAAATGAGTGGCTTAAATGAAATGAGTTGGGGACATCGCGAGGGCAGAGCTATCACGCAGCATGACGATTTGGAATATCAGCAAATCCTCCAATCGTGGCGCAAAGGTGAGATGCACGTCAAGCCCGAAGGCGGCGAAAGTCCAGCAGAAGTGCTTGAAAGAGAGCAAGATGCCTTAGCTCATATTCTTCAAAATGAAGATGAGTCCACTATCTTGATTTGTATGCACGGGCGCGCGATGCGTGTATTTCTTTGCCTTTTGCTCAAACTTCCGTTGAAAGACATGGACATTTTCCAACACTCAAATACGTGTCTGTACGTGTTGAACTATGATAAAAACGGCAATTTCGAGGTGATGACAGAAAACGACACCTCACACTTGGCGGCACTGATGATTGAAGAAAATGTGTGTATTTGATTTCACAAAGAACTGTATTTGCCTTTGAGATAGTCCATGTATTTTTTGAAATCACTCCCAAACTTATTTTTAAATTCTTCCTCAAAGGTGTTTTGTTGTTCGTTATAGGTCAAAAAACCAATGAAAAAAGCATTGTTTGGTGTATAGTTTTCAAAATAGTTTTTGAATGTATCTCCTTGGAAATGAAGTGTATCGCAGGTGGTAGTAATATTTTTGATACATTGGTTTTTTAGTTTGTTCTTGTTTTCCAAGCTCATTTTTTCATCAAAAGTGCGGTAGAGTGAATCTAACTTTTGAGCAGATTTGAGCAAAAAATTATTCAGAATAGTTCGGTCAGCACGCGTGGCTACATATTTTTGTAGTTCGGTCGAGTTTGTGCCATATTTGTATTTTAAGAAACGAATTGCACCTTCATTGCCCACAAAGTTTGCCAAGTTTTCATTGTAAGTCAAATCGTCTTTGATAAAAAGTGTGCCATGCGTTAGTTCGTGAATAATCAGGTTTGCCAAACTTCCTGCATTTCGCCTGAGCATACTCGACAGTATAGGGTCGTTCAGGTAGCCCAAAGTCGACCATGCGCTTACTTCATCTATTTCTGTATCAAGGTTTTGCGCCTTTAATTCCTTTTCTTCTTTTTCTAATTTTTGGTAATCGAAAAAGCCTTTGTAGGAAAAACAGCCAATCAAGGGAAAGCACCATTCTCTGGCAGCGAGGCTAAATGGCTCGCAAGCAGTCAGCGTCCAGAGGATAGGCTTGCCCTGCTGGTCATAAAATTTTTCATAGCTTCCCGAAGGCAGAATACCCAAAGAGTCCACCGCAAATTGTTTTATCTCCCTGATAAGCAACAACTTCGTTTTGAGAGAATCGGGAAAATTTTTGTCTTCCAGCAATTCGCTGATGGGCTTGGCAGTCCAAAGAATATTGAGCTGTCCACGCGCTTGCATCAGCCCATAGCCAATAAGTTCGTACTGCCAAATACAAATTAAGCTACTAATTATCAAAAGACTATAAAATATTTTTTTTTTCATTTTGTTGGGCTATACTTCTTCTAATACTGACCGAAAAGCATAGTATTTTCCTGCAAAATGTTTATCGGCTTCTACGCGCAAGGCGGGCGCGTATTGCTGTTCGTATTGCTCAAATTTTTCCATGCTTTCACAAAAATACTGGATAGCGTAGTTTGTACCTGAGTTGTCCTGTGCCGCAGTGAGTAATCTGAACATTTTGAAGTGTAGAAACATTCCTGTCCGCATTACGTCTGGGATATGAATTTCGCGCATCCACGCGAGCCATTGCTCATGCGATTCGTCCTCGATATTGATGGTGATGTTGTATAGAATCATTTTTTGGTTTTTTTTAAACAAATTCTTTTTCTACTTTTAAACGATATTTGAGGCAAAGCATATCAATCAATGAGTCCACGCCTTCTTCGAGTGGAAAAACCACAGGAATACCAAGTTCTTCGGTGTATTCTTTTTTGTAGCGCATTGCCTGTGCTTTGGACAGCCCTTCGCCGTTGAGTGCGATTGCCAGTGTTTCTACGCCAAACATTTTTATCAGTGCGACTTCGCTTTGGAGGGAGGGAATCATCACAGGCATTTCTTCGGTGTTGTGGTAGTACTCGCGGGAAGGTTTGTGCTGTAAAATCACGCCATTTGCCTGCCCCGAAATCAAGAACTCACCCCCGCAAGGACCTATGGGATTGCGGAGGGACGACTGCCCTTCTATGAAAATTAGTTGGGGGGCAGCCTCGCGAGCGCAAGTTACCAAGGCGTGTTCCAGCTCGCCCGTAATGAAATCATTAACAGTCGCGTCCAAAATAAAGCCATATCTATTGCCCAACATCCAGCCCGTCTGCCCAGTATAAATCATTTCTGACCGCAAGCCTACCATACGCGCCGATTCGTTGAGTAGCGTACAAGTTGTTCGCTTGCCTATGGCAGAGTCTGTCCCCAGCACTGCGATTTTGGGCGTTTTTACTTGCTGAATTTTGCCTGTCCAGTAATGCAAAGCAGACTTGGGCTTGGGTTTTCTTACATCTATCAGGCTCACCTCGCAGTCTTTTGCCAAGTCTGCAATTTCGGGCATATCGCACAAAAACTGATGTTGCCCATTGACGACAGACATACCCGACTGGATGGCGGCTTTGATGAGTGGAATAACCTCTTTGGGTAGCTTGCCACCCGCAAACGAAAGCCCAATGATAAAGTAATCAATCCTTTCCTCTATCTGGTTAAGCGCAGAGCCAAGACTATCATAAATTGGGATACTTGGCGTTTCGCCACCCAGCAAGTCGCGTAGCTCCAGTCCTGCAAATTTGTGGTCTATAATGCCCAAGATATTATAACGTTCTGTACCTCTGATAAGTCCATGTGCAGTTTTGGCAAAATCTAAATTAAGCAAGCCATAAGTGAGGATAATTGCATTTCCATCCATAAAATTTTGAAAGTTTAATTATCGATGATAGGTTGAAAGTTAAACTACTTTTTTCTTTATTCTCAATAAACCACCAATTTTAATAGAAATTTTTATACAAAGTTAAGATTTTATTAGTTATTTTACAAAGAAATAGCTTTAACATCTTATTAAACTTTAAACATCAAAAATCGTATGCTTGCTTGTCAGAAACATCTTTTTAGTCTTAGCCCTGCTATTCATTACCTGAATTGTGCTTATATGTCGCCTTTACTCAAAAGCGTAGAAGAAGCTGGTATCCAAGGAATTACAAAAAGAAGAAACCCTGCATTAGAGATTAAGCCCGAAGATTTTTTTACGGACAGCAACCAACTAAAAGCTATTTTTGCCCAATTAATCAATGCCCCAAACCCTCAGCGTATCGCTATTCAGCCTTCCGTATCTTATGGAATGGCGGTGGTGGCTAAGAATTTGGAGTGTAGCAAAGGGCAAAATATCATTGTAGCCGCAGCGCAGTTCCCCAGCAACGTCTATGCGTGGCATACACTGGCTCAGGAGAAAGAATTGGAAATCAGGACAATAGCTCCAGATAATCTATCAGCACAGCGCGGAAAAGATTGGAATATACGCATTTTGGAGGCAATAGACGCTAATACGGTCATGGTCGCGCTGCCGCATTTTCACTGGGCAGATGGGACGCGTTTTGACCTGCTCGACATCAGGCAGAGGACAAGAGAGGTGGGCGCATTACTGGTCATTGATGGAACGCAAAGCGTGGGTGCTTATCCGTTTGACCTCGCACAGATTCAGCCCGACGCACTCATTTGTGCGGCTTATAAATGGCTAATGAGTTCTTATACTATGTGCCTTTCCTACTATGGGGAATACTTTGATGGAAAAAAACCCTTGGAGGAAACATGGCTGGGGCGCAACGGAAGTGAGGATTTTAGCAAATTAGTAAATTATCAGGCTGACTACCAAGATTTTGCGGTACGCTATGATATGGGAGGCAGAGCCAACCCCAGCACAGTTCCTATGGCGATTGCGGCTTTACAGCAAGTATTGGCATGGACAACGGCTGAAATCCAAGCATATAATATGCACTTGACCACTCCACTTTTTGGAGCATTGGATAGATTAGGCTATACCTTTGAAAATGAGGATTATAGAAGCCCGCATTTATTTGGAGTTCGCCTGCCTCAAAATGTGGAAATGAGCAAGGTAAAAGAAATTTTTACTCGCCACCAGCTATCGGTATCTTTCAGAGGCGATGCTATTCGCATCTCTCCGCATCTCTATAATG
>JAAFJS010000342.1 GCA_013298985.1 Cytophagales bacterium | reverse complement strand
TACATATTTGTCTATTTGGTACTCTTGGGAGAGTTGTTCCCAAATAGTGGAAGGAAAATAGTCTAAAAGATTTTCTATTTTTAGTGTTTCTTTGATTGTTTTCATGGCACAAAGTTATCCTTTTTTTCCTTCCCGACAGTAGGGGCGCTGACGGCAATCTCATTGATGGCTTGGATATGAACGGTTGGTTTCAATGATTTTTTTGATTTAGTTTTGATGACAAAGGTACAAAATTATTTGCAAGCAAAAAAATCTTTGTAATTGATGCAACCTTCTATTTTTTTTATTGTCCTTAGAAAAAAAATTTAAACTTAACATTTTTGATTATGAAAAAGCAATGGATTTCTTTGATTCCTGTATTTTGTATTAGTTTGATTATCAACTTATCTGCTTTTGCTCAAAAGACAGAAGATAGAAAAGTGGGTGCTTTTAATGGCGTAAAGATAGGTGGTAATTTTGAGGTAACTATGCAGAAAGGTAGCACAGAAAATGTGAAAATTACGGCTTCTGGTATTGATTTGCAGGACATTATCACAGAGATAGAGGGCAGTACACTGAGAATCAGAATAAGGCAAGAAAACGGAAACTGGAATTGGAAAAACAATGATTATGATGTGGAAATCGTGATTACTTACAAAGAATTAGGCGCGATTGCGTCGAGTGGTTCTTCCAAAATCACCACTAATTCTGTCCTCAAAAGCGAATCTTTGGAAATCACTTTGTCTGGTTCTGGTAGATTTAAGGGCGAAGTAGAAACACAGAGATTAGAGCTAAACCTCAGTGGCTCAGGCGATATCGACATTTCGGGAAATGCCAAAGAGCAAGAAGTTTCGATTAGCGGCTCAGGTGATGTAGAAGCTGTCGAGCTAAAATCTGCCGTTGCTAAGATAAAAATTTCTGGTTCAGGCAATGCCAAAGTAGCTGTGAGTGAGGAACTTGACGCAAGAGTAACTGGTTCGGGCGATATTCGATTTGTGGGGAGTCCAGCAAAACAAATCTTTAAAAGCACAGGCTCTGGGTCTATCAGAAAAATAAATTAAAAAAGATAATTTTTAAACGCTTTTTATACATAATTTATTGATAATCAGACCTATAAGATTTCTAAAATCTTATAGGTCTGTCATGCAAATAATTAATCTGCCTTTGTCTTTGCCGTTTTTGCCAACCACCTGGGCAGGACGATAGCCCCCGCAAAAAGGTAGGGATAGTAAGTAAACAAACGCCAAAATAGGGCTACTGCCGCGCTAAATGTGCCAATAAACTCCTTAAAGAAAATTTCAAAAGTAATTTCTGCCGTACCACTGCTTCCTGGCGTGGGCGAGATGAGCATGATAATCCACATCAAAATATGTCGAGCAAAGATAAGCCAATGCCCCGCAATAGAAATATCCGTAAATGCCTCTAATAAGCAATTTACCATAAAATAACGCGCCGTCCACACAAGAGATGAGGTCAAACTTGCTCGCCACCAATAGCCACCGCCAATGCCGCGTAGCTCCGCAGAGGCAATAATGACCTCATCTCCACTCTCTGCCGCGCCTTTTTGCCAGCGTTTGAGGAAGGGAATGGACGTTACTTTAATCAGAAACCACTTGAACGCTTCTGGTTTGAACAAAAGACCCACCGCAAAGAAAATATTGTAAATGAGAATCAAACCGTAGCTAATCCAAAAAGTAAATCGCAGCCCTGTGGAGAGAAAACCAAAACTGCCCAACTGACTTTCTTCGGGGAAAACCGTACCTTCACTAAATATAATAGCAAGCGGTGCGGCAATCAAAAAAAACGAATTGTCCAAGAGTGCCGTAACCATCACATACGCCAGTGCCTTGCCAAATTTGATGCCTTCCCGATTCAAAATAAAAACGGCAATCGCTGTCCCGCCCACTGCCGAAGGAGTAACTGCGGAAGAAAATTCCCAAAGCAAAATCGTATAAACACTTGAAGACCAGCTCAATGCCTTTTGAGTTACGTAGCGTATGCGGTAGATGTAGCCCGCATCGCGCACAATAAGCACCAAAAAAGCCAGCCCAATCCAAATCACACTCGCTTTGGAAAAATTGGTAATTAGCTCATCTGTATCGACACTGGTATAGAAAAAATAACCTGCAATGGCTAAACCAATCAGGATTGGCACAATCACTTTGGTGGGGTTCAGGGTTTGGAGTATTTTTTTTTGTTCTTCTTCTGACTGATTTAATTCCATATTTTTGTTGGATTGTAACCTTTTGAATTTCTTTTAATTTTTACAAACATATCAATAAATGCAGACTTCACCAAAAGTTTGAGTTCGAAACCATAAAAAAATAGTTAATTCGAACCCATTTGTAGTAAAAATTCACAAATTTTCCCCAACTTTGTGCGCTTATGAAAACGCCCAAAGAATATCAAGATTTTTGTAAAGCTACGCTTTTCCCCGCCTTAGAGGAGTTCGAAGAAAGACGTAAAGCAATATCGAGCAAACGTCAATCGCTTTTGCTCTTTGTCCTCATTTTGCTGGTTGCTCAGGTAATTGTGGCATTGCTGGACTACATTCCCGTTTGGACTATTTTTATTTCCATGTTTGTTGTACCGTTTTTGTTTGCCCTCATTTACAAGCAATTTTTTAGCGATAAAGACCTTGCCAACGAAATCCAAGATGTAGTCGTGAAAGAAAGTGTTAAGTTTTTAGTTTTCAAACCTTCTTTTGATGAAAAAATACCACTGCCTTATAATCATTTTGCAGAAAGCAAGATATTTCTGCAACTGCCTGATAATTATGAAGGTAGGAATGTAACCAAAGGAAAATTGGCAGATTTTGAAACGCTGTTTTCGGAAGTAGATTGTGGCTATTTGCAGAATGCAGGTGGTAAGAAGGGCGAGTGGCAGACTATTTTCAAAGGATTGTTTCTTATCCTTGCTTTTGAGAAAGACTTGGAAGTAAATACGGTGGTGATTCCCAATGAGTTAGAAAATGACCTTTATTTGGTGGGCAAGCAGATTCAGAAGTACAATTTTCAGCGTGGTCAAAAAGTGCCTTTTGATGACGACAAAGCATTTAGCAAGCATTATGTGGTTTATGCGGACAAGCCGCTGGAAAGTACGTACGTAGTTTCACCTTTTATCAGGGAGTTTTTGTTGGATTTTAAGAAACAAACAGGCATTGAGGTTTCTCTGTCTTTTATGGGCAAAAAGATTTATTTTGCCTTTGCCACTGATTCCCTCATTCTGCTTGATTTGGGCAAAACTATTTTGGATTTTGAGCGCATCAAACCTTTTTATTTGTGCCTGACGCTGATGCAGGTGGTGATGATGGATATAAGTAAACGTTTTATTATCAAAAAAACAGGAATAGATTGGTCTATATAATTTTAATATGAAAAGTATTTGTGTGTTTTGTGGGTCTGTGATGGGTAAAAACCCAATTTATAAACAAACTGCCCAAGAATTAGGGTTGTTTTTGACAAAAAATCATATTCGCCTCGTGTATGGCGGTGGCAAAGTGGGCTTGATGGGCGTGATTGCTGATACGGTCATGCAAAATGGGGGCAAAGTGGTGGGCGTTATTCCTCAGTTTTTGATAGAAATGGAAGTCGCGCACAGCCGCCTGAGTGAGCAAATCATGGTCAAAACCATGCACGAACGCAAAAAACGAATGACGGATATGGCTGATGGCTTTATCATCATGGCGGGTGGGATAGGCACGATGGACGAGTTTTTTGAGATACTTGCCTGGGCGCAACTTGGCTTGCACAATAAGCCTGTAGCCTTGCTCAATACCAACGGTTTTTTTGATAAACTGCTGGATTACATAGACTTCGCTACCCAAGAAGGTTTTATAAAGCCACAGTGCAAGCAGCAAATCATACTGGTTGATGACAAAATAGACAGCCTTTTTGAGAAAATGCAAAACTACCAACCCACCAATATGAAAAAGTGGCTGACAAAGGCTCAGGTATAAATTGTTTTTTTGGGTAATTTGTCTTTAAACCTGTCAGGTAGGCTGTTCAGAATTCACCTATTTTTTCCATCAAAAATAGGTGAATTTTTCTCTTTTTTGGGTGGTTTTTTTAGGTCTTTTCCCTTGATAGTTTCTAAGGCTTTTCGTACTTCTGAACTTTGGTATTGTCCCCCAATCGAGGCTAAGGTCAAGATAAAAGAACTTAAAGCAGGGCTGTTCTTGGGTAGTTTTTGTTTCAACTTACCGAAAGCACTCTCTATCACGTCAGAACA
>JAAFJS010000341.1 GCA_013298985.1 Cytophagales bacterium | reverse complement strand
AGGCAATTTTGTCTTCGAAGATATTACCAACAAAGCGGGCGTGGCGGGCAAAAAAGCGTGGAGTACGGGCGTGGCTATGGCGGACGTTAATGGAGATGGGCTGCTCGACATCTACGTTTGTAATTCGGGAAACGTCAGAGGTGATGACAGAGCCAACGAACTCTTTGTCAATCAAGGCATTAAAGATGGAATCCCCACTTTTAAAGAGCAAGCAAAGGACTATGGAATTGCCGATGAAGGACTCTCAACCCACGCCGCTTTTTTTGACTATGACAAGGACGGCGACTTGGATTTGTACTTGCTAAATAATTCATTTAGACCTATTAGCAGCTTTGGTTTAGAAAATTTGCGAAACGAACGCGACATCAAGGGCGGCGACAAACTCTATAGAAATGAAAATGGTAAATTTATAGATGAGAGTGTGAAAGCCAACATTTATGGTAGCGTAATTGGCTTTGGACTGGGCGTTACGGTGGGTGATGTAAATGATGATGGCTGGCTCGATATTTATGTTTCCAACGACTTCTTTGAGATTGATTATCTGTATATTAACCAGAAAGATGGCACTTTCAAAGAAAGCCTGCGCGAGTGGATGGCGCACACCAGCGAAGCCTCCATGGGTGCGGACATGGCAGACATCAACAATGACGGTCGCCCCGAAATTTTCTCTACGGATATGTTGCCAGAAACAGACGGCAGGCTCAAGAGAACCACTACTTTTAATAGCTATGACACTTATCATGAAAAAGTCAAACAAGGCTACCATCATCAGTACACACGCAATATGCTCCAACTCAATATTCCTCTGCCCCAAAACGCAAAAAATGGGCAAGGAGGAGTTTTTGCAGAAGTAGGTCAGTTATCGGGTATTTCTGCAACAGACTGGAGCTGGGGCGCACTTATCATGGACTTAGACAATGACGGACTCAAAGATATTTTTGTTTCCAATGGTATTTTTGAAGACCTTACTAATCAGGATTTTGTAAATTTTTTGTCCAGTGATGAAACTATTATGAATGCTATTCGCGACAAAAGTTTTGACTATACCAAATTCAAAGACAAAAGCAAGCCTGTTTTCACGCCTAATTATGCCTTCAAAAACAATGGAGATTTGACTTTTGCGAACAAGGCAAAGGACTGGGGGCTTGACCAAAGCAGTTTTTCTAACGGCGCGGCGTACAGCGACTTGGACAACGACGGCGATTTGGATTTGGTCATCAATAATGTAAACCAAGAATTATTTGTGTATAGAAATAATACTGAAAAGTTTGAAAAAAATAACTATTTGAAAGTCAAGCTGATAGGTGAAGGGAAAAACACATTAGGCATTGGTGCAAAAGTAATATTAACCTTAGATTCATCTGCAAATTTGCTGTATCTTGAGCAAGCCCCCGCCCGCGGTTTCCAATCTTCCATAGACCCCACTATGAATTTTGGTTTGGGCAAAAGTGGTGTAATAGATTCATTAACAGTAGTTTGGTCAAGTGGCAAAAAACAAATTCTTACCAATGTAAAGGCAAATCAATCTATTTTATTGGAAGAAAAAAATGCAAAACTGCCTATTAATCAAACGGCTGAAACGGCAAAAACTTTTGCTATTTCTTCTACTGCTGCTGACCAACTTATTTTTCAAGATGTTACCAATCAAGTCAATATAGATTTCCAACACATTGAAAATGAGTTCAATGAGTTTAATCGTGAACGCCTAATGCCCCAAATGCTTTCTACGCAAGGACCAAAAATCGCCAAAGGAGATGTAAATGGAGACGGGCAGGAAGATTTTTATGTTTGCGGGGCAAAAGACAGTGCAGGAAAACTATTTATCCAGAAAGGAAACTCATTTGTAAGCACAAATCAAGTTATTTTTGAGGCAGACAAAATTTCGGAAGACACTGACGCACTGCTATTTGATGCGGATAATGACCGCGACTTGGATTTGTACGTGGTCAGTGGCGGCAATGAATTTTCGGGACAGGCTTCACCCCTGCAAGACCGCTTGTATATAAATGATGGGCGCGGAAATTTCAAAAAAGCCGAAAATGCGATTCCTTTTGAGTTTAATGTCGGTTCGTGCGTGCAGGCGGGAGATTTTGATGGTGATGGCGACAAGGATTTGTTTGTGGGCAGCCGTTCTATTCCGTTTGAATATGGCGTTGCGCCCAAAAGTATGCTTTTGCAAAACAATGGCAAGGGTGTTTTTACAGATGTTGTCGCGCAGGTTGCACCAGCTTTGCAAAATTTGGGCATGGTAACTGATGCAGTTTGGGCAGACTTCAATAATGACCAACTCCTTGATTTGGTGGTAGTTGGAGAGTGGCTACCTATCACGTTTTTTGAAAACCAGCAAGGTAAGCTAAGTCAAAGTAAAGCACAAGAAACTATGAAAGCAACAAGTGGTTTTTGGAATTGCATTGTGGCGGAAGATTTTGACAATGATGGAGATATAGATTTTTTTGCTGGAAATTTGGGCTTAAATTCTAAGCTAAAAGCCAGCGAAAAAGAGCCAATCCAGCTTTATTTGAAGGATTTTGATAGAAACGGCGATTTAGACCCGATTCTTACTTACTACAAACCCAATGAAAAAGGCTCACGCGGAAGCTATCCTTTGGCACTCAAAGATGACATTATTTCGCAGATTCTACCTTTGAAAAAGAAGTTTCTCAAATATGAGGATTATGCAGAAAAGACGATTAATCAACTATTTACGCCAGAGGAATTGGCTGGTGCAAAGATTTTGGAAGCGCGCAATCTTCAGTCTTGCTTTATAGAAAACAAGGGAAATGGATTTGCCTTAAAACCGCTACCCGTCTTGGCGCAGTTGAGTCCTGTATTTTGCTTTTTATCAGGCGATTATGATGGTGATGGCAAGAAAGATATTTTGCTGGGTGGTAATTTCGCGGCGGTCAAGCCTGAGATTGGGCAGTATGATGCCTCCTATGGTTTGCTTTTGAAAGGTGATGGGAAAAACAATTTTACGCCAGTGTCTGTCAATCAGAGTGGTTTTCTGGCACAGGGCGAGGTCAGGGACATGGTCTTGCTCTTGATGGGCAAAAGGCAACTTGTCATGGTGGGTAAAAGCAATGACAAGCTGCAAGTGATGGAAAAGCGAGGCGCGAAGTGATGAGTACGCGTTTTATTGGAATGGCAATCAGGAAGATATTTGCTGATTGCCAATAAAATTACATTAAATTAAAATGCTACGCCAATTACAAAAGCCAAGATAGGATTTCTTACTACAGTGTTTACGCCCTGCAAAAGACGGCTATCGTAGTACCTCAATTCTGTAATAATTGATGATTGATTGGTTATAGGTATTTTTAGCCCTATCCCAATTAAGAAACCAGTGCTTAATTTGTTCAGAGCAAACGTCTTATCTGTGGTAGGGAGTTGGGATAGCTGATAAGTACCACTTTGAGAAAGTAAGACTGAATTATTCAGCCCAGCCATGAGTACGGGGCGTACCTTTCCTGATAAGGCAGTATATCTTACTATCAATGGAACTCTAAGTGTTTGGAAATAATAAGTAACTTTTCTCTCGTACAAATTGCTTAGTAAATCTTCTTTTACATTTCCAAAGCGTGGAGAATAAATGCCTTCTATCTGGAAAGACAAACGACGCGCAAAAGAAAAATTAACAAAAGCACCAATCTCATATCCCGAACTTGGATATTTTCCAGTATAGTTTGGTTCAAGTATAATCTCCGCATTACTCTGATTTAAGCCCACAAAAACACCTTTTGTAATATAAATTTTAGCCGCCTTTGACTGCCATTTTACGGAATCAGGTTTGTTGCATTGATTGTATTTTAACACATCTGCTCTTACATCTTTTAAAATAGCATTAGATTTATTTAACTCTTCTGCATTAAAGTTAATACCTTGACAATCACTGAATATAGACTCAAACTGAGTGATGTAATCTTTTTTGGTGCTAATGTAAAATACTTTTCCATCACTTTTTTGAATCATTCTTTTTTCATTTTTGCCATAGTCCACCCTATATAAGTTTGCTTTTCCACTCACCAATAATTCGGCAAAAAAAGGTTTTTGATGTAAAGAATCTGTAAGAAAAGATTGATAAAATCCACGATTATAGATGGAAAAATACTTGATTTCATTGGGTCTAAATTTATTTTTCTCTCCTTGATTACTTTTAAATCTAAGCGAGTTCTCTCTCAATGAAGTTGATAATATATAACCTTTGAGAGTATCTCCTTGATTATTAACAACATAGTCA
>JAAFJS010000340.1 GCA_013298985.1 Cytophagales bacterium | reverse complement strand
GAAAAACCAATTCACTCACTCAAACAGGCTGTATTGGCGGTCAGTAAAATGGTGGGCTTTGCCCCCTCAAAGAAACAACCAATGCCAGGTATCAAAGTATTAGCACAAGCATTAGAACGTCTATATTTTATCAAATTAGGATATAAATTGAATTAAAACCCCTACAAGATTAGCCTTCTGAGAGGGAAAAATTGCTACTTTTGCAAGAAGTCTAATAAATTTACTCAAAAAAAATTATTGAAAGTAAAATAAGGTGATATTTTTAATTTTTTTGGTAGTTTTGTAAAAAAATCATACTCATTTGCCTTTTTTTTACAGATACATTTTTCTAAACTTCACAAGTTTCTTATTGATTTCTACTTTGTTTTTTTCCTGTACGCCCACGAAGCGCACAGTGAAGGCAGAAGGCGGATTGATAGACCTTGCTGAGTGGAATTTTGAATCAGATGGCGCAGTTCCTCTCAATGGGGAATGGGTTTTTTATTGGAAAAAACACCTTAACGGGACTGATTTTGAGCAAAATAAAGACTTTTCCTTTGTCCAAGTTCCTGATAACTGGATTAATTACCAAACGGCAACTGGGGAAACACCCACCACAGAGGGCTATGCCACTTATCGCATCAGAGCCAAAATTCCTTCTCAGTTCAAAGGAAATGAGCTTTTGGCACTCAGGTTAGAATATATCACCACCAACTACGCGCTTTTTATCCAAGGGAAATTGATGAATAAACCCAGAAAGCTGGGGACTTCGGCAGAAACCACAGATGGACATTATGACCCTGATATTTACTTCTTTATACCTAATAAAGATTCGGTGGAAATCGTGCTGCACGTAGCCAATTATGCGTATAGAATGGGCGGGCTGACGCAGAAAATGAGCTTAGGAAAAGCAGAAAAAATGAGTGCAGAATATGAAAGAACGCTAATTATTAGCTTTTTTTCTATTGGGATACTGGTTATCATGGGTTTTTCGCACCTGATATTGTATCTTTTTCGTACCAAAAGCATCTCTGTACTTTACTTTACTTTTTATTGCTTCATTGTTGCGCTAAGAATCTTAGTAACAGACGATTACTATTTTTCTGACCTCTTCCCCGAAGCTGACTTTGAGGTAGGAAACAAGATAGCTTACCTCACTTTTTCTGTAGGAATGATGGTGATAACGGCTTTTATTCATGCGCTTTATCCACAAGATTTTTCTGTGTATGTGCTACGCGTTACTGTTGTGGTCAGTGCTGTTTTTTCTATATTTGTCCTTTTTACTAAGTGTATTCTGTATTCTAACTATTTGATTTATTATCAGTTATATGCTTTTTTAGTAATACTCTATGCTATTTATTTTGTGATTCGTATTTTAGTCAGGGGCAGGGAAGGGAGTAGTATTTTTGCGTTTGGATTGTTTACTATTTTGTTTACAGCCACGAACGACATTTTGCTTGCTAACCTCTTGGTAGATACCATAAACCTGATGCCGATAGGCTCATTTATTTTTATTTTTAGCCAAACACTGATACTTTCCAAAAATTTTGCGAGTGCGTTTGCCCAAGTAGAAGCTCTTGCAAATAAGCTCAGATTCAATAATCAAGCCTTAGAAAAGACAGTACAAGAGCGCACCATGCAGCTACAAACTGTGCATGAAGGCTTGGCGCAAAACTTAGAAGAACTCAAATCAAATAGTGAAACCATTAATATTCAGCATAAGGAAATCAAAACGCAATACCATAATATTACGTCAAGCATCAATTATGCAAAAAGTATTCAAAATAATATTTTGCCTGATATTCGTCTGATTAACCAATATTTTCCTGATAATTTTATTATTTTCAAGCCCAAAGACATTGTTTCTGGTGATTTTTATTATTTTAATCAGAAAGACGACAAGCTGATTTTGGCGGCGGTAGATTGTACAGGGCATGGTGTGCCTGGTGCTTTTATGAGCTTGATAGGCTATAAAATACTGAACGAAGTAATTGAAAATCATCATGTTACAGAGCCAGACCAGATACTGACGGGGCTACACTTGGGTATCAGGAGGCTACTCAGGCAGGAGGTTTCTACGAGTCGCGATGGCATGGACGTGGCACTGGTGGTGATTGATAGGGCAAAGCGAGAGCTAAAGTTTGCAGGTGTAAAAAATCCGTTTATTTATGTAGAAAATGGGAAAATGGAAGTAATCAAGAGCAATAACTCGTACATTGGTGGAAGCTCGTCCAGAGGAGAAACCAAATTTTCTCAAACTACGATTTCTCTGCCCCCACGCGAAGGAGAATTTAGCTTTTATCTATTTTCTGATGGCTACCAAGACCAGTTTGGTGGTGAAGCAAACCAAAAACTGATGAAAGGGCATTTCAAAGAATTGCTTTTCCAAATCCACGACCAGCCTATGCAAGCTCAAGAAAAGCTACTTAACGAGTGGCACGAACTGTGGAAAGGAGATAAACCCCAGACGGACGATATTTTGGTCATGGGCTTCCGAGTCTGATAAACCCCCTATTGGTATGAGTAAACCCCCTATTGGTATAAAAACAAAAACAAAAAATAGTTTTTACTGTTTGTAATAATGTCCATGTTTTTTCTATCTTTGTGTTTGTCTTCTTAGTAGTACAGAATACATAGCTTAAAGGCAAAGCAACACACCCTTGGAAAAAATATAAGTAGCTTTAAAATCAAACAAATATAGAATTACCAAAATATAGAGGTGAAAAAACTATTTTTTTTAATGATATTGTCTTGGTGTGGCAACGTGCTGTACGCCCAGCAAGACAGTATGATTACACTTCATCGCGAAGATGAACTGCTGAAAATAGGGCTAAAAACCTATTTTTTGGAAGACAGGGAAGGTCGCCTGAGCATAGAAGATGTTTTAAAGCCCGAACAGCAAGCAAAGTTTCAAAAAAACACAAAAGAGGTTTTTAATCGTCCTGCCTCGCCCACTGCTTACTGGGTCAAATTTACTTTTCAGCATCAAACCCAAGCTGCTGCATGGCTTGCAGTAGCCACTACTTACATTTCTTACATAGATTTTTACGCCCCAGATAGCTTAGGCAACTACCACAAGCCCATACAGACAGGCGCAATGCGAAGTGCAGCAAGCAAGGCATATCCTACCAATAATTACTGGTTGCCACTTTTGAATCATCACCATGTCTATTATCTGAGAATAAAAACCCTTGGGGTGATAGAGCTACCTCTTTGGATAGGTACACTTGGCGCATTGCATCAAGAAAAACTATTTTATGACTTCTTTGCGGCGGGTTTTGCAGGGGCAATGATTATCATTTTTTTTTATAATCTTTTTCTATTTTTTAGCACTTGGGAAAAACTCTATCTCGTGTACATATCCTATTTAATTTTTGGATTATTCACAGGACTGGCGATGAATAACTATATCGCCTGGGATAGTTTACTACAAAATAACTATTGGCATAGGTATCTTTTACTTTGGCATTCCCCCCTGTATATTTTCATTACATGGTTGGTGTTAAACTATTTGGACATCAAAACGAAGATGTATCGCGTCTACTATATGGTAATTGTGATGTTGGCAATGGTACTATTGAGTAGCATAGTGTCAGCATTGATAGCAGATGATTACTACTACATACCATACAATATTTTCCAGTTATTTGTTTTTTTGTTAGCCATACTTGGGCTTTATGTAGCAGGCTATTTATTTTTCAAAAAAGAGAAATCAGCTTTATTTTTTTTGGTGGGTTGGTCTTTTTTAATTGTCAGCACAATTATTTACTTGGCAGCTATCAATGGCTTAGTAAACTACAATGTTTTTACACGCAATATCTTGTACTTTGGTATGGCGGCAGAGGCTTGTCTATTCTCCTTGGCGTTAGGGTATCGTTTTAATCTGATACAAGTGCAAAGTGTGCAGGTACACCAACAAAACGCAGAACTTGACCAAATGAATGAAGAACTGAAAGCCAAATCAGAGCAACTGGTGTATGCAAACCAAACCAAAGATAAGTTATTTTCCATTCTCTCGCACGACCTTCGCAGTCCGTTTGCCAGCTTCATTAGCGTTTTAGACCTGTGGGACAGCAATTTGCTCTCCAAAGTGGAGCAAGAAATCATCATCTCGGAGTTGAAAAGAAATACCAATAGAATCGGGTTTACGAAAGTTTGCAGTACCTCCTACTAAGCAGCCCTTCTAACCAAATTGGTAACATTGCTCCATTGCTTGCTCAGTTGTTTAGTTCTCAGATTCAGTATTTGTTGTCCTCCTTTCAAAGTCCAGCG
>JAAFJS010000034.1 GCA_013298985.1 Cytophagales bacterium | reverse complement strand
TAGGTACAGGAGGAAACATTAGCACCACCAATGCACTTACAAACAATGGCACTATCAATAACTGTACAACAGGCACAGTTACTTTTGGCTCTTTGGTCGGTAATGCAGTAGTAGCAGCTCCCGTAGTTCCTACTGCCGAAGCCACAGCCCTATCCTTTGCCACTGTACTTACCAATGCAATGACTATCAATGTAGGCACGATTGGCAATGGAGCAAATCGCATGATTGTAGTCAAAGCGGGCGCAGCAGTGGATATTAATGCACCAGTTATAAATACAGTGTATGTTGCAGATGCAAACTTTGCAGGAGCAGGAACAGCACTTGACGGTGGTAAAGTAGTGTATGATGGTACAGGAAATAGTGTAACTGTAACAGGATTAATTTCAAACACCACTTATCACATAGCTGTTTTTGAGTATAACCAAAATGCTTGCGGACAAACCTACAAAACAGGTTCTCCTTTGGCAGGAAGTCAAATCACCGCAGGAACAACCACTTGGAATGGAACGGTATGGGATTTTGGCGCACCTGATAATGGCACAACTGCAATTTTGGCTGGAAACTATAGCACAGCAACCAATGGAAATCTAAACGTGCAGAACTTGACGGTCAATGCTGCTCAAACGCTCACACTTCATGCCGCAGGCGCAGTCAATGTTGCCAATACACTCACAAATAATGGCACTATTAATAACTGTGCAGTAGGAACACTTACGCAAGGAACTTTTGCAGGGACACCTGTATTTGTACCAATCGCAGAGCCTACTACTAATGCAAGTGGTGTTACTTTTACAGCAATTACCACTACAAGTTTTACTGTAAACTGGACAAATGGTAATGGTGCAAAGCGACTGGTAGTAATCAAACCCGCTTCTAACGTCAATGGTACTGCAATTACAGACAGAACCACCTACACTGCTGACCCAAATTTTGCTGGGGGTGGGAGTATAGTAGATGGCACAGGCAAAGTGGTTTATAATGGTAATGTGGGAACAAATGTCAATATCACAGGACTTTCTTCAAATACTACTTATTTTATCGCTATTTTTGAATATAATGAAAACGTCCAATGTGGTGCAAATTACAGAACTTCCTCATTTACAAGTGCTACACCACTGACCTTCCCAACAGCACCTATTGCATTGGCAGCAACCAATATCGCCATCAATGGAAGTGGATTTCAAGCAAATTGGCAATCTACCAGTGGTGTTACAGATTATATATTAGAAGTTTCCACCAATGTAAATTTTTCTACGATTGATTTTACAACACAATCGAGTTCACAAACAGTAGCATTGGTTTTTGGACTTCCTGCTAATTCTTATCAAGTATTTTATTACAGAGTAAGAGCAACCAATGCCGCAGGAAGTTCTGCAAACTCTAATGTTAGAGTAGTGATTACCAAACCTTTACCAAAGGCATTGCCGCCTGCAAGCCTACTGGCAACTAATATCACTACCCAAAGTTTTGACCTAAGTTGGCGAGCACCTATGCAAGGCGTTTCTTACTACCAAGTAGATATTGCCGAAGATGCTAATTTTACCCGTATGCTGAGTAGTTTTAATAATCGTCAATTATTTTCAACCAATACTTTTGTACAAACACTGAAAAGCTATACAGCTTATTTTGTTAGGATACGTACTGTGATTGACATACCCTTAGTAGGCATTGATATATCTGCTAATTCAGCAGTATTGAGAGTGGTTACGCTTCCTATTGCTCCCAAAGCTACTGATGCTACCAATATTAATCCTAATGGGTTCACTGCCAATTGGGAAGGTGTACCAGGCATAACTTCGTACCGAATAGACATTGCCACAGATGAGAGATTTACGTTTATTATCAATGGTTTTAACAATGTCAATATTACCAGTGGACTTCGTTTTGTAATAAATTCAATTTTACCTAAGTCTGATTTTTACTATTATCGAGTACGAGCCATCACACCTGACAATGTAGCATCTATATCTTCTAATGTTATCAAAGTATTGCCTGTTCCCGATGCACCTATAGCTACTACTGCCACAGAAATAAAAGACAACGGCTTCACAGCCAATTGGAGAGAGCAAAGAAATACTGACAATTATATGTTAGATGTTTCAGAGCAGGCAAGTTTCACCACTACGCTGGCAGGTTTCAAAGATTTAGCAATCAAAGAAACTTCTCGTGTGGTCAATCAATTACAGCCAGGCAAGGCTTATTTTTACAGATTAAGAGCTACAAACAAGTCTGGAAACTCCAGCTACGGCAATACCATAGAAGCCATTACCTTGCCTACTGTCCCTCAAAACCTTGTTCTTGTTTCTGCCTCTTTACAACAAATTAATGTAAATTGGACAGCATCGAGGTCAGAATTAGCACTTTCTTATTTGGTAGATATCAGCACCAATAGTACCTTTACCAGTAACATTATCAATGATAGAGCAACTACCACGCCCAGTATCAATTTCACAGGGACTTTCGAGGCAGGAAGACAATACTTTGTAAGGGTAAAAGCAAGGCATAGTAGAGGAGGCGAGTCTGCCTATTCAGAAACACTCACAATTACTATGCTGCCTGCTGCGCCCATCAATATTACTTTTAATCAAATCACAGAAAACAGTTTTGATGTAGCATGGAGCAGCGTTACTGGAGCAGATAGTTACGAAATAGATATTGCTACTAATTTTAATTTTAGCCCTATCACCTCGGTAAGGAGGCTCACCAGCAATACGGCTACAATCAATGCAACTAACTTAAATAGTTTACAGTCATACTTCGTAAGAGTAAGGGCAGTAAATAAAGCTGGAATATCAGCCAATGGTGCCTTTGGTAACACCATTACACTACCCAATCCTACCACTACCGTCGAGGCAGGAAATATAAGTTCTCAAGAGTTTTTTGCAAATTGGAATAGCTCAATGCAATCAAATATTTATGTATTAGAAGTTGCGCGTAATGAATCATTTACAGATATGTTAGCTGGATTTGTATCTTTGGAAGTAAGCGGCAGTTTGAGGAGTTTGGTGAGGTGGCAATCTCAAGAAAAAATCCTTTTCTACAGAGTGCGAGTAGTTGCCACTGTGCAGGGAAGAAGGCTTGTGTCAAGACCTTCCAATGTTCAGCGTGTCAGAATCTTAGCTATTCCTACTGGTTTCAGAACGAGCAATTTGACGCAGACAGGATTTACCTTAGATTGGGGCGCAGTAGAAGGAGCAGAGCAGTACCAAGTCAGTGTTTCTATTGATAACTTTGCGACAACACTTATGGCATACAATGCGACAAGAGTAAATACACCACAAATCGTTTTGCAGCGATTAGAAGGAAATCGCAACTATCAAATCAGGGTCAAAGCACTCGCCAGAGATGGAGCTTCTGACAATGGCAATACCTCTCAACTGACCTTGCCGCTTTTCCCAGAAGAGGTTTTCTTGCGCCGTATTTCTTCTGCGAGAACCACCGTAGTTGAGTGGCAATATTTTTCGCTTGCCTTTACCAGAGTTTCTAACCTTCGCTTTGTAGTAGAACGTTCAGATGTAGCAGATGCGCCTTATAGACCTATTTCTTCTACTTTGTTATTGACTGATGCTCGTTCATTGCGCTTTGATGATGTTACAGGTAGCCAACGCCTACAGGCAGGCTACAGATTGAAAATCAGCAATGAGGCAGGAGAAGTCATTTTCAATATTCCGAACAGAATCGTTACCGCAGTAGAGGACAATACGATGGAGGATTTTGCTTTGCTCTATCCAAACCCAACAAGCAATTCGTTCCAACTAAAGCTAAAAGGGAATAATAAAAAGGTTTCAAGAATCAATATTTACGACAATGCAGGTCGCTTGGTGCTTCATTGGGAAAACATACAACTACTTGATAATGAAATATTTGACATTTCAAAATTAGCCACAGGGAAATACATAGTTGAAATTATAGGGGACAAACAGCACGCACACACACCTCTTGTAAAGGAATAAAGCAAAAAAATAATCAGCCCTCATCTGCACCAAGCAGGTGGGGGCTTTGTTTTATAAGCGCGCTTTAACTATCTCTGCATCAAATTAAGTTTTCAAATGGAAAAGTGTAGCTTTGTAAGTGAGGGCAGTGCTTCGTAGCATTTTCAACAGTAGTTTTCATAAAATTACTATTTGGGTAAATACAAATGAATAAAAACAATAAATTTTATGTTTATAAATATCAGATTAACAGGTATTTGCTGCGTATTGCTTGCCTTTTTGACAGGCGTAAAGCCAAAGCAAGAACCGACTCCTAAGCCCAATATTATATTCATTTTGGCAGATGATTTGGGCTGGGCGGACTTGGGGTGTTACGGAAATATGTTCAATGAAACGCCCGCGCTGGATAGCTTGGCTAAGGCAGGGATTCATTTCACACAGGCGTATGCGACTTGCCCTGTTTGCTCGCCTTCGAGAGCAAGCATTATGACAGGGAAAACACCAATCGCCACAGGGATAACTGATTGGATTCCAGGGCGTAAGCAAGTAACAGGAACAAAGCCCAATGACGGACTTATTGGGGCAGATACCAAGCAATTTCTCGATTTGCAAGAAACTACTTTGGCAGAAGTGTTGAAAGCAAATGGCTATGCAACAGCACTTTTTGGGAAATGGCACTTGGGCAATGAAACCTATTTCCCTGAAAAACAAGGCTTTGACCTTGCCGTAGGGAAGCCTCATAGCGGCACTCCTTTGAGCTATTTTTTCCCTTACCAAAACAAAAATAATACAAGTGAAGACCTCAATCTCGAAGGCAAGCAAGGGGAATACCTCACCGACCGCCTGACAGATGAAACGATTAGGTTTATGGAGCAAAACAAAAATCGTCCTTTCTTTGCGTATCTTGCTCATCATGCGGTACATACGCCCATTCATGCCAAAGCGGAATTGATAGAAAAATATCAGAAAAAACTGAATGGTCGCCCTGAAAATGCGCCAGAAAATCCTCGCTACGCCGCACTGCTTGAAAGCCTTGACCAAAGCGTAGGCAAGATTGTGAAGTATTTGAAAACAAGTGGATTAGACAAAAATACTATCCTCATTTTTACCTCGGATAATGGAGGTCTTTCTGTTGAGGAAGGTCAATTTACGCCTGCTACTTCCAATGCGCCCCTGCGCGAGGGCAAGGGACACGTATATGAGGGCGGAATTAGAGTGCCTCTCTTGATGTATGTTCCTAATACACAGCCACATCAGGAAAATATGCCTATTTGGGGGGCGGATTTTTATCCTACTTTGCTTGCGATGGCGGGTATTGCTATGCCAAATCCACGTGAAATTGAGGGACTTAACTTGAAAAAAGAGATACTTGCTACCTCAAAAAAGGCACGAGAAAGGACACTTTATTGGCATTATCCACATTACAGCAACCAAAAGAGCAAACCTGCGGCGGCAATTCGCGTAGGAGATTGGAAATTGGTGCAACACTTTGAAAATAAGCAACTTGAATTGTACGATTTGAGTAATGACATAGGCGAAAAACAAAACCTTAGCACAAAATATCCTAAGAAAGCACAAAAATTATTAAAAAAATTAGAGGAATGGCAACAAAAACACAATGCAATCCTGCCAATGCCCAAATAATAAATCTACTTAGGCATTAGTTCCATTTTCAGGTGAATTTGAAAATGGAACGTTGTTTTATTTTTTACAAACTTTTTAGATTAAATACATAGCTTTTTCCATTTTGCGAAAAACGATATTGAAAGTTTTGCGCGTCCATATTCATAACCTCCAAAGATGCAATTACCTGATTTTCTCTAAGTAAGATTTCTTTTTTGTCTTTGCTGATTTCCCATTCAAACGCCGAGTCCTTGCCCAATTCTTTGTTGGTATAAGTTACCATACCCTTGCCACCTGCCTCAAACCTAATTTCTAATTGATTTTGGAAACCAACCACCTCTTTGGTTTCACCATCAACTTTGGTCGAGCCAATTTTCCAAATTTTTCCAATCAAAAAACTTGAATCAGCCAAAGGTTCAGCTTTAACTTGCTCATTTTCTTTCGTTTGACAGGATTGACAGAGCAGTGCGAACAAACTAACATAAATATATTTTTGGATTATCTTTTTCATAGTTGTAAGTTTTTAAGAATTATTCATTGACCACATAAATTTGAAGGTCGCGATATACCGTTCCTACCCTTGTGCGTGTGCCACCTATCATTCGCCACTCCTCCACGCGCAAAGTGATTACATAACTTCCTGCTTGTGAGGGAGTTTGCCAAACAAGTTCGCCCGAATTTTCATTGATAGAAAGTGAGCAGTTGTTACAGTTCACGCGGTCTGGGGTGGCGTACCCGCCAATGCGAATGCCCATCTCGCGAAAGGGCGCATCAATGGCAAAAGTAACTTGGTCATTGTCAATATCTTTGACGCTATTTTTAAGTACCAAAGGTTGCCCCGCTTTGGCAAAAATGGCTGTCATTTTGTCTTCAAAAACAATGGAATTATTGTTTTGCGTAATAGCCAACAGCGATTCTACATAAAACGGTGTATTTACCGAATTGGGAATATTAGCTGTATTGGGGTTTCGGTTGCGTATTTGCACGCCGACTCGGTAAAAAGTCCCACTCAAAAAAGGAATTGGGCTGGGGCTGATTTGATAAGTAGCAGTGTAAATTCCTTTGGCGGTGCGTTCGATTGGCGACTTGTCTTGGTCGTAAAGTTCCAACTTTACAAGGCGTACTTTGAGCATCTGTCCATTGATGTTCATCTCGATTTCTTCGTCGGCAGGTACACCTGAACCATCAAAGAAAATGTGTGCGGCAAATTCGTAGAGGCTGTTTTCTACCTGACGATAGACCACGTAGCCCCCTCTGATGTGGGTTGCCCATGCACTGGGCATGAGTCCACAAAAAATGAGTAAAAAGAGTAGTTTTTTCATGTTTGCAAAACAAATAAATGTGCTAAACCATGACGAAGAAAAGGCGAGATTGGTTGCAAAAAAATAATGAAAAAAATCTTATGCTAACAGTTAGTTATTCATACAAAAGTATTTTTCCAAAAGAATCCATTTATATTTGTAGGTTGTCTGACAATTTTTGTGGCAGACTGAGTTTCTACGAGTTCCCCCCGCTAAAGCGAGGGGTTAGATTAACCCCTCGCTTTAGCGGGGGGAACTTTCCACAAAAATTGTCAGAGTATCTATTTGTATTGCTTAAAAAAGCAAAATATATCAAAAATTGAATAAATGAGAGATGCCGTTTTTTTTACAAAAAAAACATTGTGTGTAAAGGGTGAATTGCTTGACCTTTCTAAGCCCGTAGTCATGGGAATCCTCAACAATACGCCCGATTCTTTCCATGATGGGGGCAGGTACAATGACCTCAAATCCCTGTGCGATAGGGCTGAAAATATGCTGGCGGCAGGGACTACCTTCTTGGACGTGGGGGGCTACTCTACTCGCCCTCATGCCGAAGAAATTAGCGAAAAAGAGGAATTGAATAGAGTTATTCCTGTGATTACCGCGTTAAATAAGCAGTTTCCAGCCGCATTTATTTCCATAGATACTTTTCGCGCAGGCGTAGCGCAGGCGGCGGTAGAGGCGGGCGCGTGTATGATAAATGACGTTTCGGGGGGACAGATGGACGAAAAAATGTTTGAAACTGTGGCACAGCTAAAAGTGCCTTATGTACTGATGCACAGTCGCGGAACACCACAAACCATGATGCACCTCACGCAGTATGAAAATATATTGGAAGAAATGCTCGATTATTTTCATTACCGTATTCATCTTTTGCGCGAGCTGGGCTGCAATGATTTGGTGATTGATTTGGGCTTTGGTTTTGCCAAAACGATAGAACAAAATTATTTCTTATTGAAAAACATGGCTTATTTCAAAGCACTAAACCAACCTATTTTGGCAGGAGTTTCTCGCAAGTCTATGATTTTCAAAAAGTTGGAAATCACCTCTGAGCAAGCACTGAACGGAACTACTGCGCTGAATACGCTGGCAGTCCAGAACGGTGCGTCCATCTTGCGCGTGCATGATGTCAGCGAAGCAAGGGAAGTGATAGCCTTGATAGCCGCCTACAACTCATTGTAAATCGCCCTGATACGCTTGTTGTATGTTTCTAATAGCTTCCAATGCACAATCGGAATATCGATAACGGCACTGGCAGGAATCGCAAATAAAATAGTGTCTTTGGGAAGCACTGCTTTTACATTTTTGAGTTCAAATTTTCTGTGTTTGCCCAGCAAGGTTTTATCTCCACCCAAAAAGTCAGCCGTATCCAGTTTTTCTATTTCTTTGTCAGAGATTTTGATGGAAACTTCGCCTCCTGCTATGATGTGTAACATATCTTCGTTGGCATTTCCATTGGCAGAAAAAGGATTGTTCAGGTATTTATCACTCTGAAAAAGCGCAATCTGATAGTTGTGTGCCAGTTGAATCTTTTGCATTTGTTTAGAAATAGTTGCCAAACTTGGGAAAGAAACCACATCACCAAAAAGCCACGTACTTTGCAAAAACAAAATATTGTCTTCCATGCGCTTCAGTTCGCTGTAAAGATTGTTTCGCGCCACAAACTCTTGGTAAGAACTGCTTGGCATCTGCAAAACGTGGATATTGCAGGAAGCCCAATAAGTTTCGGGGGAGTGAAGCCCCAAATAACCAGAGTAAAAGCCAATGAACGAACCTGCGGGCAACATATCGTGTTTGCCCGTTTTGGCGTGCAAAAACTCTACTGAGCCAGTGAGCAACAAATAAACATACTTAGATTCTTGTCCTTTTTTGAGCAAAAGCGAGCCTGCATTGTAGCTCATGATAGGGTGATTGAGCAGGTAATTCAGTTCACTTTCTAAGGCATTAGGGAAATAACTTTTGAGGTGCTGGTAGGCAAAATCAACCAGATAATCGCGGTTGGTCGGAATCAGTACATCTACCATTCCAAATGCTGCTGAGGAGCCAACCTCGCGCTGCTGAATAGTCAAGGGCTTTGAGGTGTGCGCCAAGACGATTTTGTGTGATTTGTCATCTCTGAAATCTTCTGCTTTTCCATGAATCATGCCGCCGCCAATATCTATTTTTTTGAGGTGCGCGGGATACATATATTTTGCCTTGATTTGCTCAAAACGTTCCTCTGTAATGCCCACTTCATTGGGATTAGTAACGACCATTTTTTGCAAAATATCATCAGCCGTAACATCAGCCAAGTGAGCATAAATCTTGTAGCCATCAATCCAGTTTGCCCTGAAAAAAAAGACGTTAGTTTCCACAGGGTGAGGCGAATAGATAGGTTTTACTTCCAGTCCTTCCACATTAGTCCATTCATCAAAAGGAAGGTCGTGAATATCAAAAAAGCTACTAAAACTTTCTTCCTGCATGGACATCAAAGCGCACAGTTTCTTAGTAACTGCCATGCGTACCAGCGGTGTCGCATAATATTTGAACCGTCTATCTGTACGAATCAGGGTAGTCAAGCCCGCAAAATGGTCGTCGTGTGCGTGCGTATGGAAAATTCCTTCTATTTCGTTTACACTAATTCCCAAGTAGTTAAGGCTGGCTAAGATATTAGGTCCTGCATCTATCAGGTATATTTTTCCTTGGAATACAATCACACTCGCCATACAAGGACGGTGCAAGTCCCAGCCATCACCTTCGCCAGAGTGAATGACCGCAAAATATTCTCTTTTGATGAAATGATAGCCCAGTTGGTAAGGTGGGTCATAGAGTTCCCCAGCTTCTAAGTTCAAATCTACCTGCACACTTTCCCCTTCGTAGGCGATTTCATAAGTATTAAAGGCAACTCTTTTTATCCACACATTATCTCGAATCTCGACAGGCTCATTTTTGGCTATTCGCTTGTCTATCAGTTCGTTAGAGGGTGTAATTTTCCCAAAAGCAAAGCGCAGTTTCACGTTCATCATCTCCTCCGCCTCTTCCCATGTCGCGCCTGCGTCCATCATCTCATCTTTGGAAACCAATCCGTAATTTCCTCTATAAATATATTCCATTTGCGCTTTCACCTGCTCCTCCGTCCCGATGAGCATTGGTTTCATGCCCGTATTGTTGGGGTGATTGGGAATGAGCATTCCTTGCAAATACAGCATTTGCAAAACGGGAAACTCAGTGAGATTGGAGAAGCTACCATTTTGCATCAATACATCAGAGAGCAGAATCACATTAGGTCCTGTTTCATAATTTAATCCATTTTTTTCTACTTCTTCTATCAGTCCTCGTTTTTTTAGGTGCTTCACCGTATCCGCGGGACAGCCACACAAGATAAAGAGATTTACCTCCTTTATCTCTACCCAGTACACACCATTAATAACTTTTATTTTCCTAATTTTCAACATATTATAGGTAAGATTCTGTCATTTTTTAGCTTCATTCTATGATGCCTTATCATTTAAAGAGGGTATTATTTTTTAACCATGATTGCTTTTGCCAAAGCAAGTTAAAAAATTTGGTAAATATGCAATAATTTACTCATGTAATAATTGATTTGTAAAGAAAATTTAATGCCAAAAAAATAAAGCTACATAAAGAGTGGTAAAAAACTACCAATTTTCTGGTCTGGGCAGTTTTTTGAGTTTCATTATCAAAGAATCTTTTTGATATAAACCTTTTATTGTCATTAGGCTATCACCTTCAAGTTGATAATCCATTTGTAAGGAGTCACCTACGCTTTTGGGGTCTTGCCCCGAAAATTTGATGGCGATGCGCTGGTTTTGCTCATCTACCTCATATTTTCCATAAAGGTCTTGGGCTTGATTTTTTTCAGGGTGATACTTAAAAACACAGCCATATCGCCACTCAAAGTAGATTTTTGACCAGAGGGAATCTTGGGTGGCGGTTTCTACTTTCCACGCACCATTGACCTGCGTTGGGGGCTGGAATTTGCTTTTTACACCATAAATATACCAAAAAGAGGCACCCAAAACTAATATTCTGAGCAGATTGAGCAGTATCGTGTTGATATTTACCTTTATTTTTTCCTGATGCGACAGAAAGGCAGCTTTGAGTTTGTCATAATCCAAGCACATCAACCACATCAAAATCCAAGTGTAATGAATAGCATTGTAATACGCCAAACGCGAAATATCGTAAAAATGATTGACCAAATTGATATTGACCATGACTGGAAAAAGTATAAAAACACCTATCAGTCGCGTATATCGGAAAAGAAGTAAGAAGCTACCCAGCACCTGCGTACCACCCAAAATGAAAGCAAAAGTTTGTGAATACCCAAAGTAAGTCCATGTAAGCCAAAATCCTCCTAACTCACCAATGGGTGTATCCAGCACATAATGAGGTGGTTGAAACTGCGTTTGTAGAATTTTAGCAAGACCATAATTAGAAATTTCGTAGGCTACATAAAAGATGACAATGGTTTGGAAATAGTGATGCAGAGATTCGCCTTTTCCACTTTTTTGCCAAAAATAGGCTATCAAAAGGCTGGTAGAACAGAGTGCGGCAAATACCAATCCTATTTTTGTCCAATCATTGACAATCGCCATCATCTGTTCCACAACCACATCTACCTGTTCCAACAAGCCAATCAGGACGATAAAAAGAAAAAAAACTTCTGCAAATTTTAGTAAGAAATCTCGATTTTTCATCACTTTCTATTTTTTTACCAAATGTATAAACTGCTGCTTTATATCAAAACAAAAATATGAAAAATGTAAAATTAATCACTATGCTGACTTTCTAATTCAATAACTTGTACTTTTTGAAACTTTTGCCCTTGCGAATCAGCCAAGCGTGGTATGCACTTGGAATATCATGCGTCCAACTTGGCAAAATCAGGATAATCAGTAGCACATCAATCTGCGAAAAAATGCCTAAAAATATGGCGATTTGAAAAAAGATACCAGCCTCTCCTTTCCCAATCAAAAATGTAAAACACAAAAGCAGAGAAAGCCCCCATAGCTTAGAAAAGAAAGCATGGGTGCAGGTTTCTTTGCCAAACTTGACCCAGCTTACCATATAACAAGCCAACTCCAAGCCCAAAATACAACTGATAGGCAAGGCATACTCTTTGATGAGCGCAGGGTGCAAAATCCATACGCAGATGCCTGCGGATAGCCAAAAAATCAAATCTACTTGACTGTCCATGCGTCTTAGTTTTTCATCAGCGATTTTCAACTGTCTGGCGATATAGCCATCTAAAAAATCACTCAAAAGCGCAACATAAAGGCTGATAACGATAAGGCTTGCAAAAGTCCTTTCAAATAAAAAAGCCAAAACCAAAATGCTTGGTGCTAAAGCTAATCTAAGCAAAATGAGAGAGATAGGAAGGTATTTCATCTGTTTTCGTTTGTTTTTTATCAAACATAACAGTTGGTTTACCTGAAAGGAAATGGATTTACGCCCAGCAAAAAATGATTTTATCGCTTTTCCGTAAATTTGAGCAGGTCGGTGCCAAGGCAATGACTATTGTTGCATTTTTTGCCAATGGTAGCTTCAAAATACGGATTATTGCAAAAAAAAGTATTTCACTGGTTCAAGCGTTACGCTTGAAACTAAAAAGGTTCAAGGTTGAGCCTTGAACCAGTGAAAATATTTTATAGCCACTGGATAGTAAAATCATCAAACTCATCTAACCAACACAACAAAACGTTCTCCTGTCTTGCTATCTGTAATCACTTGCTGGACAGCACCTAATTCGCTAATATCTGCTTGCGGGGTAGCAAGTGCAAAGCAAACTTGATATTCTTTGATAAAATCTGCCAAAAACAGGGCATCTGTTTTATCACTTTTTCCTGCCTTCTGCTGTTCTACAAACCTGACAAAAGGCGTATTACTGATAAAAAGATTGAGTTTGACATCTGGATAGAGATTTTGCACCTTGTACCAATGAGGTTTAATTTGTAGGCAATAATACTAATTCTTAGTCTTTAAAAGAATAGTGTGTCAGTTTTTGCCAAATTCTTTTTCTACGCCAAGTCAGGAAATCTCTGAAAAAGAAGAAGTTATGTCTTGACAAAAATGATTTCAGTTTTCCCAAAAAATTGTCTTTTTTCACATAATCAATCGTACTTTCTGCCAAAGAAGAAGTAGCGGCAAAGGGAAGCACACAACGGAGGCTTTGAAATGCGCCAATTTTATGAAAATAGTGCCAAGTATCTGCGGCGGCGCGTATGGGAGCAAGCTGCTGCGCCAGCTTTTGAGCAGTCTGTTTTTTGAGCAAATAAGCACCTGCCGAGCCTAAGCTATCCAAACTTAGCGGAGAAGCTAATTCATATTTTCCAATCAGGGGGACTTTGGTTTGACCTGAAAATACAATTTCCTTGAAAGATTGAAAATAAAGTGAAATGACTTCTTCATCACCAATCTGGCTTTCGAGTGCGTGTAATATTTGAGGAAAATCTGGTGGCAAAATCACATCATCTTCCAGCACAAGCGTAAGGTCGGTATCGTCTGCCACTATTTTCTGATACACTCGCCAATGGCTTAATGCACAGCCTATTGCGCCTTTGGTCAGCCAAGTTGGATTGCTCCGAATTGCGTCCATACTACAAAACTGCGCCATTTCTGATTCATTCAAAGTAAGCCCATTAACTGCCTCAAAGCGTTCGTAAGTCAAGTCCAGTTCGCGCAACTGTCTGTCAATACGCCTATAACGTTCTATTGCGCTTGCCAAATTAATCACATAAATTTTCATTATTCCGTAACAGGACATCTTATCCCTTGAAATAAATAGCTGATACTGATGCCCGTATAAAAATACATATCCTTGCTTTCAGGGTTGGTCTGGGAAAACTTGGGCAAATTGGCATCTGAAATAATGCCATCTAAGGTGTCTGTAAACATTTTTCTCGCACCAAACTCCATTGTCAAGTTCCAGCTTGGGTTCAAAAAGTGCTTTACACCAATGCCAAAAGGAATCACAATTTGCGTACTGCTATATGACTCGTCAGAGAAATTATTTTTAACGGCATAATTGCTTGCGGCAACGCCTGCGAAAAGAAAAGGACACCATTTCTCAAACCTACGGCGATAATTTTTTGGGCGAAAGTTAAAGAAATTATACTCCACTCGACCAGAAATTTCCTTCATATCACCTGAAAAGTGAAAGTTTCTTACTTTCTGAAAAGGGTCTTGCGACATACTATCCGCCGCGCCAATCCTACCCATCATAAACCCAAGTTTGAGGCTGACAAAGGAATAAGGGTTGTATTTGAAAAAAATCTCCCCTGCGGGCTTGATGTTTAGTGGCTGGAAATTAGGGGCAAGGTCGCCTTTGTAGTTGATGCCACCCAAGCCAAAACCTAATTCTTTTTTTTGTGCAAAACTATTGATTTGTAAAAAAGCCAACAACAAAAAGCTCAAAATACAAATTGATAGCCGATTCACTATCCTGTATTTCATCATAAACTAAAAGTTTAAAAGATGTAATAAATTGATTTTAATTAGTTCAAGTAATTATTTTATCATGTAGTATGCTTGGAAGGAATCAACATCTGAAGAATTTGAAATAAGTTTGAAGTTTGTTGTTTAAATTTTTTTAACCTTAAACAACAAACCCCAAATCTATTTATTTTTACAACCTGTATCTTATAACCGATGTCTTCTGAATATTTTTTTGAAAGGCTCAGGGCAACGCACCTGTCCTGGCATGATGTAAGAAACATGGAAACCTGTAACAATGTAAGTATCTCTGTCTGTGCGATTTCCTCTGATATTATCTACATATTGGTCATTGCCAAAGCCCGTAAGTGTAGTATATTGTCGTCCATCTACGCCCACATAAGAATAAGGAACTAAGACGCTTTCGCGAACGCCATTGGTTACTACTTCTCTTAGGTTATCTACGCGTCCATTTTCCAGCGACCTATCACTCATGGCTCTTGCCAAGTTATTGTCGCCAAAAACGCCCAAATCTACATAGCTTTTGCTTACATCATCTAAATAATCAGTGAGCAGGAAGCGATAAGCTACCTCAAAAGAGATGTCCCAACGACTGGAAAGTTTGTAGCGCAGCCCAAAGCCAAGCGGAAATGCTATCTGAATTTTTGAATATCTATTGCCACCACCCCAGTTTACAGTATCATTTACTTGGACGTTGTAGCGCGCATAGCCATCGTATCCTTGTCCTTCTGTGCCAAGCGGTTGCAAATTTACCCATTCTCCCGCTTCAGCCAGTTGGTTGCCAAGCTGGTCTTGCTGTGGCGCAATCGCTTTTGGATTTTGATAAAAAACGGCAACACCCGCCAGTAAATAAGGAATAATGCGCTTCGGTCTTTGATAAAAAACGCCTCTATTTTTGACCAAATCAAACAAACCAACGCCAGAAAGTTCAAAAATATCATTTCTAAAACTCAGGTTTCTGATGTAGCGGTATTGGTTTCTGTCCCAATTATTACCACCTGGCTTTACAGATTCTTCGTCAGAGCCTTTGATACGTCCATAAGAAAACGCTACGCGCCCCGTAACTCCTGGGTAAAGCCTGCGCTGAACATATAGCCCAAAGTTCATGCGTGTAAACTTCACGTCAAAACTGGTAAAGCTCGATTGGGGCGTAATATCCCCAAAATAGTTCATTGCATTGATGCCACCACCTATGCTATAATAACGCTTTCGGCTAAACCAAGACCATGTATGCTTAGGGTTTTGTTTGTATTTATTTTTACTATAAACGGTGTATTTGGGCGTTTGCGTAGGGTTATCCTTTTGGGCAAATATATCCAAACTTACCAAGTCAAGCAAAGTTACAATCACTAAAATAATTTTCAAATGCTTCATATAATTCTGATTTGATAGAAATAATAAATGTATCAGATTTTTTTTAAGTATTTGTATATGTATCTTTTACAGTTAAGTTTTATTTGTAAGCAATTACCAATTTTAATTAGCATTACTCATTAAAAATTATCTGTTTACAAAGCTACACAAAAAAAGTGCCTTTGCTAATAGTTTTCAAAAAAAAATCTTATTTCAAAAAAAATGTGATGAATAAATTTAAAAAAAATAAGGCAGAAGACAGCTTATCTTTGTAGCATCTTCACCAAGTTTTCCACCGAACGGCTGCTTACTTCTAAAATAAGGTTGGGGAAAATACCAAAAATGATAGCTAAAACTGCTAATATGGTCAGCATCAACTTTTCTCGCCCATTCAGGTCAGTCAGTAAAGCGATAGGAATGGTTTGCGCGACCGAAAATTTGCCCATAAACATTTTTTGTAAAGTCCAAAGAAAATAACCTGCGCCAATCAAAAGCGTAAAAACAGCACACATAGGTTGCCAAAGCGGTAAAATATTGTTTTCCTTCACACCCGCCTCAAACGCGCCCAAGAAAACAAATAACTCGCCCACAAAGCCCGAAAAAGTGGGCAAGCCCAGTGAAGCAAAAAAAGCAATGGTTGTAAATACTGCATAATGAGGCATTTGCGAAGCCAAGCCTTTGTAGTTTTCCATTTCCAAATTGTGAGTGCGCTTGTAAAGTATGCCCGCGCAGAGGAATAGCATAGATGATAAGATTCCATGACTAAATAGCTGATAGACAGCACCGTTGATGCCTTCTACGGTCGCCGATGCAAGCCCAAGCAGTACAAAGCCCATGTGCGAAACCGAAGAATAAGCAATCATGCGTTTCAAATTCGTTTGCCCAAGTGCCACAAATCCGCCATAAAGCATAGAAAATAAGCCCAAAAAGCCTACCCAAGCCGCCAAATCTATCGCCACATCAGGAAAAATACTGTAGGCGGTGCGAATCAGTCCGTAGCCGCCTACTTTGAGCAGAATCCCCGCCAACACAACGGAAATGGCGGTGGGGGCTTCCACGTGCGCGTCAGGTAGCCATGTATGCACAGGAACGGCGGGTAACTTGATAGCAAAACCTATCAGCAGCAATATAAAAGCCCAGTAACGACCTGATAATGAAAAGATTGTAAATCTATTTTCTGGGTGAAAAATAGAATTTGGCTGAAAACTATCGAGATTTGTCATCTGCACCATGTCAAAACTTTGTGTGGAAACGTACAGCCCAATCATCACAATCAGGATAAAAATAGAGCCTAAAAAGGTGTAAATGAAGAACTTAACGGCGGCATATTCCCTGCGAACACCTCCCCACAGCCCAATCAAAAAATACATGGGCAAAAGCATAAACTCGAAAAAAAGGAAAAAAAGGAAAAAATCTAAGGCAAGGAAACAGCCTGTAACAGAGGTAGATAGCAACATATAAAGTGAGAAATAGCCTTTTTCTTTCTGCTTAATTTCCCAAGAGCTAACTGCGCCCACCCAAAGTACAAAAGTGCTGAGTACAAACAAGGCGGCGTTCAGCCCATCAATGCCCACAAAATAAGTAATGTCGAAACTGCCCAAATTGCCTAATGAAAGATGTATCCACGCGTATTTGTCTACAAAACTAAAATTTTCTATCTGGTGAATGTCCAGATTTGGCTGCTCGCCTCTGGGCAGGCAGGCATACACCCAAAGACTCAATGCAAATTGACAGAATGTAGCAACTATACTGCTGATTTTGAATGTTTTAGCATACTGGACAGGTAAAAAAGCAAAGGCGGAAAGAAAAAATAAGGGCAAGAAAATGATAATGGAAAGTATATAATTCATTGAAATTCATTTGTTTATAAAAAATGCCTGTCATTTCATTAATCAGCTACAAAAGTAAAGAAAAGCAAAGGAAAGAACAATTAAAAAAACCTTTTTTGCTTTTTTGTATAAATAATCACACAAAAAATTATATTTGCACCGCAAAATAAAACGATTCATCTAAACCAATTTTTAGGTGGTCTAACAGTAACTCGTAAAAAAACGACTGACATGGGTAAAATCATTGCTATTGCCAACCAAAAAGGGGGCGTAGGAAAAACTACAACGGCAATAAACTTAGGCGCAAGTTTGGCGGCATTGGAATTTAAAACACTGGTGGTCGATGCTGACCCACAGGCAAACTCGACTTCGGGCTTGGGCATGAACCCCAAAGAAATCCGTAAAAGTATCTACGATTGTATGATTAGCGAGGTAGATGTAAAAGACGTTATTTTGCAAACAGCTTTTGATTATTTGGACATCATTCCTTCGCATATAGACTTGGTAGGTGCTGAGATTGAGATGATTAACATCAAGAATCGCGAAGAACGCATGAGGGATTCGCTTGCGCCCATCAAGAAAAGTTACGATTTTATCCTCATTGACTGCTCGCCTTCCTTGGGCTTGGTAACGGTCAATGCCTTGACGGTGGCTGATTCGGTGGTTGTGCCTGTGCAGTGTGAATATTTTGCCTTAGAAGGATTGGGTAAGTTGCTCAATACCATCAAGATAATTCAGAGTAGGCTGAATACAGACTTGGAAATAGAGGGTATTTTGCTCACCATGTATGATGCACGCCTGCGCCTCGCAAACCAAGTAGTTGATGAAGTTACTTTGCACTTCAAAGAGCTGGTTTTCAAGACTTTAATCCCCCGAAATATACGCCTTAGCGAATCCCCAAGTTTTGGTATGCCTTCCATCGCGCATGATGCAGATAGCAAAGGCACGCAGAGCTACCTGAATTTGGCGCAGGAAATCCTGACCAAAAACGGCATGACCAAATAAACAATCGTGATTTTTTCATGGTTTCTGAGCATAAATGATTGAAATTTTTTGAGTGAAAACAAGAAGCTCAAAATCCAAAATATATAAAAAATGGCTGACGAAAAAAAAACACCACAATTAAAAAAACGCCCCGCCATGGGCAGAGGATTAGACGCATTGCTGAACGATAACCGAACCGTAACTACTGATTTGGGCGTATCGCAGGAGTTGGAAGAATTGCGCCTCTTAGCGACCAAGTTTAACCTCATTCCTGTAGAAGTGATAGAGGTCAATCCGTTTCAGCCACGCACCGAATTTAACAGCGATGCCTTGCGCGAACTCTCCGAATCCATTAAGGTTCAAGGGATTATACAGCCCATCACCGTCAGGCAGTTAGATGAAAATACTTACCAACTCATCTCTGGCGAACGCCGCCTCAAAGCCTCTAAGATGGCAGGCTTGACCGAAATTCCTGCCTATATACGCACAGGCAACGACCAGCAGATGCTTGAAATGGCACTCATTGAGAATATCCAGCGCGAAGAACTCAATGCGGTTGAGATTGCCCTTAGCTATCAGCGACTTATCTCTGAATGTAACCTCAAACAAGAGGAACTTGGCGACCGAGTAGGCAAAAAACGCACTACGGTAAACAATTATTTGCGTTTGCTCAAACTTCCACCTGATATTCAGGCAGGCTTGCGCGATGGCAAATTGAGCATGGGACACGCCCGCGCGATTATCAATGTCGATAATATAGATGTTCAGCTTTCCATCTATAATCGCATTATCAAAGAAGATTTGTCAGTCAGAAAAGTAGAAGATTTGGTGAGGGATTTGGCAGATACAGAGGAGAAAAAAGCTGCAACCCCAAAGAAAAATGCCGATTTTGCACTTTTACAGGTACAATCTAAGCTGGCAAACCGCTTTGGCGCAAAAGTTCAAATCAAAAAAGGCATGGACAACAAAGGCGAAATTAAGATTCCTTTTGTTTCCCAAGATGACTTAAATCGGATTTTGGATTTAATGAACTGATAAAGAATGTTTTACTGATATTTTTTTGGATATTCAAAGAATACCAACTCATTTTGTTTGAGCCTGATTTTTTCCCAGTGTTTGGTGCCAAATTGGATACAGCACACGCCTGCGGTGGGTATATTTTCTATGTGCGCGGAAGTGAGCTGATTTACCCATGCGGTCAGTTCGGGATTATGCCCAATTAGCATCATATTTTCAATTTTATCGTCCTGATTTTGAATAAGTTGCAATAAGTAGCTTGTGTTTGCTTCATACATTTTCTTTTCAAAAACAATCTTTTCTGTGGGATAGCCCAATGCTTCAGCAATGATTTCTGCTGTTATTTTTGCCCTGAGTGCAGGGCTGGAAAGCATCAAATCTATTTTTATGTCTTTGTTTTTCAATAACTTACCCATGAAAGGCGCATTTTCCTTTCCACGCTTGTTGAGGGGGCGGTCAAAGTCATGCAAAGTCAGGTCTTCCCAGCTTGACTTTGCATGGCGAACTATATAAATTGTTTTCATTTATTTTTTGAATTTTTCCCATCGGAGGTAAGTAGCTGACCGCCAAAACCATTCCAATATTCCATAATGAAACCTATCAAGCCACCATTTACTCATGATAATTTGTAAGCCAAAAATACCCAACGCCATGAGCAAAGTTGCGCCATTGCCCACTTCGCCGAGCAAATTGAATCCATAGCCAAAGAAAATAAAAGTGCCAATGAGGGTTTGCATCACGTAGGTTGTTAAGCCCATTCTGCCCAAAGGATACAACCAAAGCAGTATTTTTTTCCATTTTATTTTTTCAAAAAGTAAAATGATGCCTGCAATGTAAAAGAAAGGCAGAGCAACGTTGGCAAAATCATAAAGCGTGCCGCCAAGTAGGTTTAGCCAAGGTGTAAATGGCGGATTGCCCTGAAAAATAGCCATAATAATACCCACCACAGCCAAGGCGGAAAGAATATAAACCCAACAATACTTAAAAATGCGCTTGACCAAAGGCAGGTTTTCTTGGAGGTTTTCAAAGATTTTTTTGCGCCCCACATAAAGCCCTAATAGAAACAAACCCAACGTCAGCCAAAGCCTACCTGACCCTATTTGAAACTGCATTTTAGTTTCTATTTCTTTCATTACGTGCTGTTTGGCTATTGCAACCCAGTTCCCATTTTTGACCATGTCGAAGTATGCCTTGTTTTGTTTTTGATAATCGTCCATTTCTGCGGGTGGAGTAGGAGAATCCGCAGGAGGTTGGGGTTGGGGTTTTGCTTGTTCCTGCTTGGGTGGCTCAGTAAAAAATGAGCTAATTACTTGACCTGTTCGCTCTACAAAGCCAATGGTGTTAAAAATAAGCGCAAGTGCCACAATCAGTAATGCCTTGCTTGGTAATCGATGCACCAGCACCAACACTACGCCCAAAGCGGCATAAATCATCAGAATATCTCCACGATAAAATAGCTGATGCACCAAGCCAATCCCCATCAAAATAGCCAATCGCCACAGAAACCTGACTGTATATTTTTGCCCTTTTTTGTCTGCATTGTCAAGCTGAATGGCAAAGCTTAACCCAAAAAGGAAGGAAAAAATAGGGAAAAACTTTCCAACCACAAAAATTCCCAAGAAAATGGAAATGCCCATATCCAGCCCTGATGTTTTCATAAAAATACTACTATCACCTGCATAATACTGCTCTGCAACGTGAACGATAATGATACCAAGCAGGGCAAACCCGCGCAATACATCAATAATTTTAATCCTATCTGTCTTTATGGGGGCAGTAAGCTTTACCAAAGTGATTTCCTGAGCCTTGATGGTTTCCATTTATTGCGAGAAGTTTAAGTTTTTGAAACGAATATTGCCCTTAGTAACAAATATTTAGTGAGCAACAAAAATAGGTTTTATTAAAGCAATTTCAATGATAATGCCAAAATATAAAAATTTGATAATCAGCATTTTAGAAAACACTTCAAAAATTAACTATCCGAAAATGAACAGTTTGTTTTTCATTTCTGAACAATGCCAACGTAGTCCATAGATGTTTGGAAAGGGAGAAAGGTTGCTTGAGAGTATGCACAATTTTTGATTGTTTCACAAAAAAATTAGCTTTTTAAGCAACCAATTTTATTTTTTTCTATCTTTCCAATTTTCTGATTGGTTATTTTAAGGAGTTGGAAACAGCATTAAAAGAACATCTCATTTCTAAAATGTTATGCAAATTAGCCCTTTCAAAAGGAAAAATAACCCTATTTTTTCTTTTGAAAGGGCTTGAAAAACTGGTTAATTTTCAAGAAGTAACCCTTTGGATGAATGAAAACAATATCACAAACGAACAAATCGCAGAACTTGTCCAACACTTAAAAACTTAAAAAAAGATTTCCGCAGTTATTAGTAAAATACATTTTTTTGATTTTTAGAAAATCATTTTTTTACCCTAATTTTCGTACAATTTCTTCAAAATTCAAACTTTCCCATTGGGTTTGAATATCAGGCTGTTGCATCACTTCCTGCATAATTTTATCTTGTTTTTTTCCTATTGACAGAGCTTCTGAGTAGCGCAATTTGGGGCTAAAAGTTACCATGCTGTAAAGTGGAATCCATTTTTCGGGGTAAAGTGCATAGATTTTTGCCTCTATTTTCTTTCGCAATAAAAACTTTTCATCACCTACTAAATCCCTCATTTCTATAAAGTTATTCAATGCCAGTTCTGCAATCGCATTGGCATCAGGGATACGGCTTTCTTGGTATTCTTGCAAGCTAAGTTCCCAGTTGTCCTTGTTTTTGTCCAAAATCTCACAAAGCACCAAGCAATCCTCAAATCCTGCGTTCATGCCCTGCCCATAAAAAGGAACAATCGCGTGGGCGGCATCTCCAATTAGCGCAAAATCAGTCTGATAGACCCAAGGATTTGCCTTGACCATCACCAAAGAAGAGGTGGGATTTGTAAAAAATACCTTTTCAATTTGAGGAATCAATGGAATTATGTCTGCAAAATATGCTTGGAAAAATGCAAATGCTTCTTGCTCAGTCTGCAAGGAGTCAAAAGAGGGCGCGCCCTTGTACGGAAAAAACAAAGTACACGTAAAACTTCCATCTGTATTGGGCAGGGCAATGAGCATAAAATTGCCGCGAGGCCATATATGCAAGGCATTTTTCTCTAAGGCGTGCTTCCCATCTATCGGCAAAATGGTAAGTTCCTTATAGCCATAATCCAAATAAGTTTGTGAAAAATTAAACCTGTCCGTCTTTTGCATTGCCAGACGCGTGGCTGAAAATGCACCATCAGAGCCAAAGATAAAATCCGTAGAAACAGAGGTAATTTCCTCATTTTCAATGTTTTCTAATGTTAGAATTTTATGGTCTAAATCTGCCTCTATACATTTTTGATTAAAATGGAAAGTTACGTTTGTTTCCTTTTCGGCATGATTAATCAATTCTATGTTGAGCAAAGCCCTTGATACTGAATAGATTGCCTGCTCCTCTTTGCCGTAGGGCTGAAAGGTGAGCTTGCCTTGCGTGTCGTGCATCATACGCCCGCGCATAGGAATTGCTATCTCTTTGATTTTCTGCTCAATACCTACTTTTTCCAGTGCGCGCCAGCCTCTGTCACTCAATGCCAAGTTGATGGAACGACCACCCACATATCCCTTTTGGCGTGGGTCGGGTCTGCGGTCGTAAACAGTTACTTGGTAGCCTCTTTTGGAAAGGTAAATGGATAGTAATGAGCCAACTAAGCCCGCACCGAGAATAATAATGTTTTTCATGTTTTTTATGTATCAAAATCAAAGGAAACCAAAAGTTAAGTCTTTGAATAACAAAATTAAGGCTCTTTTACTTATTTTTTTGGTAAATTATTGTTTAAAAACGATATTTACAATCTATTAGCAAACCTTTTAAATGAAAAAAGTGATTTTTATAATTTGCAATATACTCATTATCACCTACTTACTTGCTTGCTTGGGCTTATATTTGGGGCAAGAAAAAATCCTTTTCTTGCCAGAAAAACTTCCTGAAAATTATCAATTTCGTTTTCAAAGTACATGGATTCAAGATTATGAGGAGCATACACTTGCATCGCAAGATGATGGAAAGATTAATTTGCTTTGGTTTAAAACTAAAAAACCCAAGGGCGTGATTGTTTACTGTCATGGAAACGCGGGGAATTTACAACGCTGGGCAAGCATTATAGATGATTTGATGCGGTTTGAATACGACATTATTCTTTGGGATTATCGCACCTACGGCAAAAGTTTGGGGAAGCTCAATGAGAAAAACATACTGGCTGACGGACAACTAATCTATGAGTTTGCAAAGATTCATTTTGCTGAAAATCAGATAGTTGTATATGGGCGTTCTTTGGGTACAGGCGTAGCAACTTACTTGGCAGCGAGCAATTCTCCAAGCCAACTGCTATTGGAAACGCCTTATTATAACTTGAAAGATGTGGCTGGTTTTCATTTTCCGTATTTTCCGTATTCATTGCTTTTAAAATACGCACTGCCGACTAATGATTGGCTAAAAGAGGTACGTTGCCCGATATGTATTTTTCATGGCACTTATGACCGCACCGTTCCGTATCAGTCTGGGGTGAAGTTAAAGCCACTTTTGAAACCCAATGACGAGTTTGTTACCATTGAGGCGGGCGACCACAATGACTTGAATACGTTTCAACTGTACGAGGAAAAAATAAAACAAATCTTGGGGAAATAAATATCAGTAAACAGTGAGCAGTAAACAGTTATATAAAATTTGGTATTCAATATTTTATGTGTTTTTTGATTTTTTTAAAGACAAACTAAATTTGGCTAAACAATTTGTAAATCAAAAATATGGTATGGTTTTATTGATAGTTTTTTAAATCTTTGGACTTCTTATGAGTAAAAAATTGGGTAGTGATTCTAATTGTATGATAACCTCCCCCTAACCCCCTCCAAAGGGGGAAAACAGCCTTTTTTTTACTTTTGGAGGGGTAAAGTTTTGATTATCATACATTTGAAAGCATTATTAAAAATTGACTATGAAAAATTTGAAAATCAGTTTAACCCTATTTTTACTAAGTATTATTACAGTAGCCTGTGATACTGATAAAGTTGCGCCCAGAGATATAGATTTGGGCAAGGATTATGTAGTGCTGGCGAAGGGTCATTTTGTTTCTTACAATGTCAAAGAGATACAATACTCACTGAATCAGCCTCCTACGATAGTTACTTACCAACTGCGCGAGGTGGTAGAGAACGCTTTTATAGACCAAAGCGGCAAACAAAGCTACCGAATTGTGCGCTATACGCGCGCAAATGGTAGGCAAAATTGGCAGATAGTCAATGTGTGGACGGCGAGGGCGGACTTTAATGGCGCAGTACGCACAGAGGAAAATATCCCTTACCTGAAGCTGACTTTCCCGCTGGAAGAACAAAAAACATGGGACGGCAATACTTTTAATGATTTGGGCAGGGAAACTTACCAGATGCGCGACTTGGGCAAAAGCTACCGATTTGACTTCAAAAACTATGATGAAACCATTACCGTTATCCAAAGCAGGGATTCGAACTTGGTAAATAAGGATTTTCGCACCGAAGTTTTCGCCAGAGGGGTTGGTATGATTTACAAGAAATCTGACAAAGTAGTGTACTGCCAAGACCGCAACCAAAACTGCCTTGGCAAGGCAATCATTGAAAGTGGTTTAATTTTAGAACAAAGTATTTTTGACACAGGAATTTTAAAATAAGATGTCTTTCCAAACTGACCATTGGCAATCTCTCCTTCGGTTTACGCGGGCGCGTATCGCGATAGGTCGCGCAGGGACTTCGTTGCCCACACATTTTTTACTCAATTTTCGCTTGGAACACGCCAAGGCTCGCGATGCTGTTTATGCAAATTTGGATACAGAAAAAATAGAACATGACCTAAATTTAAGCCTTCCCTGCCTCAAACTTCATTCGCAGGCAATAGACCGCCTCGATTACCTCAAAAACCCTCACCTTGGAAGAAGGTTAGCTGAAAAATCAGTGGAAAAATTAAGGCAAGTTGTCTGTGAGGACACAGACAACGGCAAGAAACAAGCTGTCTGTGAGGACACAGACAACGGCGACAACGGCGGCGAACGTATCGTTTTTGTCATTGCAGATGGGCTTTCGGCAACGGCGGTCAATGCTCATGCCGCGCCTTTGCTCCATCAGGTTGTGCCGTATCTACAAGAAAAAAACTGGCAGATAGCTCCTATTTGTTTGGTAGAGCAGGGTCGCGTAGCTTCTGCGGACGAGGTTGCCGTTTTGCTTGGGGCAACCATTGCAGCCATGCTAATTGGCGAACGCCCTGGACTGAGTGCGGCGGATAGTTTGGGACTTTACATTACTTTCCAGCCCCATATTGGGGCTACGGACGAAAAACGGAACTGCATTTCCAATGTGCGCCCCGAAGGGCTTGATTATGAGCAAGCTACGCAAAAACTGATTTATCTGCTGGAGACTATCCACAGCAGACAACTTTCGGGGGTACTACTCAAAGACGAGCAGGATTTGTATATTGTTTAACATGAGGCTTAACCACAGAAAAACTATAAAATACAATTATCTTTCGTTTTCTTTTTAAAACAACCTCAAATACGTCAGTTTGGCAATTCCCTGCTGTTGTGTGATACGGTCTTGCGGGTTTAAACCATTGGTTCTGTTGCTATTAAATACTACATATAGGAATGAAAGCGGGCGGTACTCCCAAGAAAGGCGCACATTCCAAATGTCCCTTTTGAGAGAGCTATTCCACTGATAAAACCCAATCAGTTGCACTCTTGGATTTAGTGCCAAGCGAGTATTAATTCCTAACAAGTGTGTGTCCAAATCTCGTTGTTCCGCGCCCAAACCCCTGATTTGGTTGAACTCATAATCTACGGTAAATTCTATGTTTGGGATAGGTGCGAAACGCCCTGCCAGCGTCCAAGTCTGCAATTTTCCATTAAAATAACCACCGTTTACGTAGCTTGCCCTTCCTGCCAATTTTGCTGAAAAGTCCGTACTTGCTTGGATTCTATGATTGAGGTATTGGTAATATCCTTCTGCAACTTCCACGCCCACAAGTCTTTCCGTAAAATCTAACTTTTGCCAATTCTGAATCATATCATATTGTATGCTTGCGCCATTCTGAAATTCTATGTGGAAGGGTTTGAGGGCTGCCTCTGCCGAAATAATATCCCGAAGGTCAGCGGTATGGAAAATACCCGCATAAATAGCAGGTAAGAAACGCCTGATTTTCTTGGGCAACCACTTAGGGCGAAGGTCAAAATCTATCGCGGGGCTGTTGTAAAAATAATCTCTCCCAAAGCGTTCTAAACCAATGCCTGGGTTGTAGTTTTTTACGTAATAGCCCAGCCAGCCTACGTACATGAGGTTGCTGTTGTAGCTTGTCCAAACTTGTGAAGCAAAGCCATCGCCTGTGCGTGAATCCTTTGAGCCAGAGAGCATGGCTTGCACATTGAATTTTTGTGAAGGGCGATAGATGCCATCTACCGTTGCGGTGTAATTGTTGTTTTCTGCAATACTTTGCCCGTTGCGCTCAAACTTTGCATCATTTCTGTAAGTAAGCATACCGCCTAATCTGCTTTGCGAACCCAAATTTTTTGAGTAACGAAATACGCCAAAATGTGAAACAGGAGAGTTGTCTGTTGCCCTTTGTCGCATTGCAATTGCGCCCACGCTTCGCTTAGAAGTTTGGCTGGTAAGGCGAAAACCGCCATCAAGTGGAATAGGATTGCCCGAATCGTCTAAGCCAATTCTGCGGCTAAAAAAAGGTAAAATGAAATTGGTAACATTTGCCCTAAAAATATTGGCATTCTCTAAAAAAAATTGCCTGCGCTCAGGAAAAAGTACCGAAAAGCGTTGTAAATTAACTACTTGTCTATCTACGTCTGCCTGTGCAAAATCTGTATTTGCCGTAATATCAAGCACCGTATTGGGCGTAATTGCCCACTTCACTTCTCCACCTAACTTGGGTTTGAAATCATTGGTGGTTTCGCTTGCTGTTTTTCTGCGGTTATTTTCCAAAAGTAGGTAAGGATTCACCAAAATATTTGCCGAAGGTTTTGGGGGCTTAATCCCCGTCAAAATTGCCTCATAAGCCATGCGGTAAGGGGTGAAAACTCTTGGAATAGACGGATTTACAGTGTATTCATTGTTCCTACGAATATTCCTCAAAAAAACAATGCCAAGGTCAGTAGCTCCTTCGGGGTAGCGCAAAATTTTCCAAGGAATTGCCATTTCTGCTATCCAAGCCGTATCGGTAATCGAGGTGCGGCAATACCAAAGCGCGTCCCAATCTCTATTAAAGGTTTCACCATCAATAATTTGTAAATCTCTGAGATTACCCTTGGGCGTAGTTTGAAAACTTACGGCATTGCGCTTATCCTTAAAGCCATCTATGACTACGCCAAAGTTGTCATTGAAGTCCCACTCAAAATCGCGCCTTACGTTTTGTACCCTTACATTGTTTCTGTTCTTCAAATCATCTTTACATATAGCACTGATATACAGGAATTTACTATCAAAAAGCACTCGCACTTCTGTATCTCCGCTTGCGTCTGCACCTTGCGTAGGGTTTTGCTGTTTAAACCCTTTGATAATCTGTGCATTAGCCCAAGCAGATTCGTTAAGTTTTCCATCTATTTGCATTTTTTCCGCAGTTTCTGCCGCTTCAAAAATAAAGGGCTTTTCTGGCGGTAAGAAAGTTTGGGGAGCAGTTTGGGCAAGTAATCTACCAGAAATAAATAACAGTAGCAATATATAAAATTTACTCATTTTCAAACTTTTATGCGTTTATCGTTTCCAAATATATTTTTTCTAAGTCAGCCAAGCTCACTTCTTCCGCTTTGAAAGATTTGACCAGCACGCCTTGTTTCATAATGCCAATGTGTGTACCGACTTGTTTTGCCCTGAAAAGGTCGTGAGTAGCCATCAGGGTTGCCACTCCCTTGCTTTTGAGTTTGAGCAATAAATTAGAAAATTCATTGCTTGCTTGTGGGTCAAGCCCCGAAGTAGGCTCGTCCAAGAGAAGTGCTTTTGCATCTTTGGCGAGGGCAAGCGCAATGCCTACCTTCTGCCTCATGCCTTTGGAATAAGCAGAAACTCGCTTTTCGTGAAAATCTGCTTGTAAACCTGCTTCATTGAGCAAACCAATAAGTTGTGTTTTAGTATATCTTTTTTTTGCCAAACCTGCAAAATATGCTAAGTTTTCCAAGCCTGTCAGGTTCGGGTACAGCATCAGATTTTCAGGAATATAGGCGATATATTGTTTGCTCTCTGTAGCTTTTTGGCTTACGTCAAGTCCATTGATTTCTACTTTGCCATTTGTAGGCTGAATAAATCCCAAAAACAAGTTGATAGTGGTAGATTTTCCTGCACCATTTGCACCCAAAAGACAGTAAATATCTCCTATATTTACGCTGATATTGAGTGAGTTAAGTGCTAAAAAATTTCCATATTCTTTGGTGAGTTGTGTTGCGTTAAGCATATTTTTAATTTTTTTTGAGGTTAAAAAAAGGTCTTTTTGCTTCTCTTCTGAAGAAATTAAGCAACCATATTTTGATACTTTGTCTGCCGCGCCCAAGCCAGTAACCCAAAGACAAGACTAAACAAAGCCAATCCAATAAACTGCTTAGAAAAACTACTTTCTGCCTTTGTAGTAGGCGCATAAACAGGAATTTGTGCAAAAGTTTCTATCGTCATTTTTTCATCATTGATGAATTTTGGTTTGAAAAAAGCCTTCCAGTTTTGCTGATAAGCCATGATGTTTTTTTGAAAGATTTTATAAAATTTGCTGTCTGTTTCGGCTATTTCATTGAAGGCATTTTGCATGAGTACCGCAGGGGAAAAATATTGGAACTGATTGGCAAATACCTGCTGCCCTTCAAGCTGATAATCAAATACTTGCTGTACTTTCGCCACTTGCTCGTCTATGACTTCGTGTAGCGTAACGTATTCTCTGTAAAAATCTTCGTTTGATTGTTCTTTTTCAGCTTTCTGCACTAACTGTGGGTGTGCCTGATAAAATTTCGTCAAAACTGCCTGCTTGTTGCGCTCTGTTTCTTGCTCTGCCTGCCGCTTGGCATTAACCAGTTCCGCCCGCGAAGGCACAGGATAAAGATTAGTTGCCATCATATTTGCCAAACTTGGAATGATGAAAACAAAAAGTAGCCAAGTAGCCAAGAGTAGCAATGTATTTACTGCCGAACTTTTAGCTAAGAGGTTGATAAAGAAAGATAAAGTAAACCAAAAAAGTGTATAAAGCGTAATGGCTAATATCAAATGAAAAAAGCCAAGAACTATAAAATCAACGCTAAAAATAGCAAAGGAAAGTAGAAGCAAAGTAAAAACTGTCAATAGCAAAAAGCCAAAGCGAAAAGTTAGTTTTGCCACCAACCAATGCTTGATTTGCACAGGTTGGGACAGCAACAAAGGCAAAGTTCCTTGCTCTCTTTCTGAGGATAAAATATTGTAGGTCAGGGCTATAACCAATAAAGGGAAAAGAAAAACCAATACAAATGCCAAGTCAAACTGCCCAGTGGCAATGTTAAAAGGATTCTCGAAATTGATATTATTTGTTTGCAAAATATCACTCAAATAGCTCACTTTGCTATAAAAAATCTCAATATCGCTTTGCCCTGTAGAGATGAAAGATAGCGGTGCAGGCTCTAAAATCGCATATTTTCCCGAATTGCGAAACATTCCTATTGTCAGTGCCGTTCTGGGGTCTTGATGCCATGCCAATTTTGCCTTTTTGGTGCCTGCGTTCAAGCTATCAAAATCCAATTTGAATTTGTTGTACCGCTTTGCCTCTTCCTCACCTAATTCCTTGATAATGGTCTGCTTGGAGGTCATTTCCGTCTTCCCATTATAGACCGCAAAAAAGATACTTACTGTCAATGTCGCACTTACCCACCAGAGCAAGCGATTAGTCAAAAGTTGTTTGAACTCAAAACGTAAAATGTGAAACATAGATTTATACTTTTAATTTAGTGGTTATACCAATCGCTACTCCCAAACTCAATGCAAACCAAAGCGTTAAGCACAAAAGACTGCTCATAGCCGTTTGCATAGTTTCGCCCAAAGAGGGAGGCACATACTCAAATTTGACCGTATTTTTGAAAAAATCGGGCTTGGCGGCATAGTCCCAATCACCATATTTGGAATTGTTTTGTAGGTTGCCGTTGAGCTGGCGCACCAGTGCTATACGGTAATCTTCTGCTTTTTTAGCAAAGTGAAAATGCGTTTGCATATCTGTGCGGGCAAACTGCATGGTAAGTATTTTGGTAAGTACGGTAGGCGAAAAAATAGCACTTGCTTGGTGTGTTTGGAGTTGAGCCAAATAAATATTGTTAAGCTGTTGTACGTGCTTATCATACACAAATCGTTCGTGTTCTTCGCCCGCTTGCATAATCAAGCCCGAATAATTGAAGGGCAATTTTTGTATGCTATCTACCTGATTTGCTTTTAAAACGCTGTCTTGAAACGCTTTTGCAAACTCATTATACGGATTGTGTCCGTCAAGTCCTTTTTCCAAACTTTCCTTCAAAGAGGCTTGATATTCCATCGCGCTGGGCGTTGGGTGTAGATATTTGGAGAGATTGGAAGTGAGCTTTGGCACAAGTAAGCAACTCACTATCCAACATCCAATCAAGCCCACAAGTGCAATCGTCGAGCTTTTGGCAAAAGAAGAAAAAAGTACGCTAATATTTATAAAAACACCAAAATAGAGCAAATAAGTCAAGAAAATAAGCGCATATCTACTCAAATCTTCTGCTTGATAATTGGTCGTAAAGATAACGCCTAAACCCACCAAAAAAAGTGGTAAAAGTAATAAACCTACACTTAGCCAAACACCCACAATTTTGCCCAAGATGACCGAAGTTTTGGAAACGCCCTGACTGAGTAGTAACTTTAATGTTCCCTTTTCCTTTTCGCCTGATAATGAAGAAAATGAAATCAAAATAATGAGCAAAGGCAAGAGGTAAGTCATAATAAAAGATGGAGTCATCTCCCCAAAGCGCGCAAAGCTATTTTGGTCTGCAATTAGTTTGTATTGTGCGTCATTTTGCCTGTGTCCCTCCAAAAAAATAGAAACTCCCAAATACTTGTCTAAACCATTGTCAATCAAGGACAAAGACTGTATAGGCTTGAAAGCATACGTACCATAATGTGCTGCTGAATGTGGATTTTTTTCTCCTTGATTTTCCCACTGCTGCCTCGATGTCTGCATGGCAAGCTCGTGTTCGCTACGAATTTTCTCATAATAATTTTTACTTATCAATATGCTGACTATCATCAGAATAGCAATAATAAAAGCAACTATCTGAAATCTACTCTCCCGTAACATTTCAGTAAATTCTTTTTTGGCAATGTGTAGTATCATAAATAAAGTATTTGATTTAGGACAAACTTAAAAAATAAAACCTCAATAATGCAACATAGTTGCAAGATTAATCATATCGGAAATGGGTCTTTAAACTTCTTTTTATTTTCCATAGCCACTATTTCATTTTCCGTACAAAGGCAATTTTCTAACTCACTGATAATGTATTTTTTATCCAACTCTTGCCCAATAAATACCAACTCATTTAGTCTATCACCAAAACGCTTATCCCAGCGAGATTCTATAAACTTCTGATTTTCAATGAAGGCGGCGTACATCATACGTTCCTTAAAAGGCATACTTGCCCACCAAACACCCGCCTTGTCCGCCCTTAGCGAGCCACCTGCCTGCGACCAATTGATTGCCTCATTAGGACGCGAAGCAAGCCAGAAAAGTCCTTTACTGCGAATAATACTTGCAGAAAAGTCGTTTGCCAAATAGTGCCAGAAGCGTTCGGGGTGAAAAGGCTTTTTACTGCGGAATACAAAAGAGCCAATACCATATTCTTCGGTTTCGGGTGTGTGTTCATTTTCTAATTCTTTAATCCAACCTGCTGACTGTGAGGCTCTTTCAAAGTCAAAAGAACGAGTATTCAAAATTTCTTTTGGATTGACCTTGCTAAACTCACTATTGATAATTTTTGCTTCGGGGTTAAGTCTATGAATGGCATTCTTGAGTAGATTAAGATTCTCATTATCAATTAAGTCTGTTTTATTAAGGACAATTACATTGGCAAATTCTACTTGGTCAGTAAGTAGATTTACGATTGTTCTTTGGTCTTGGGCATCATCATTGAGTTTGCGGTCAAAAATGGTTTCCATTGAGCCAAAGTCCTTCCAAAAGTTGAAGGCATCTACCACTGTAACCATTGTATCTAAGGTAGCAAAACGACTCAAATCAATGTTACTTTTTTCATCTTTGAAGGTAAAAGTCTGTGCCACAGGAATAGGCTCGCTAATGCCCGTACTCTCTATGAGCAGGTAATCGAAGCGGTTTTCCTTGGCGAGGCGTTCCACTTCGAGCATCAAATCTTCGCGCAAAGTGCAGCAGATGCAACCATTGCTCATCTCTACCAACTTTTCTTCGGTACGGCTCAGTGTATTTTGCTGTTTTACCAGTGCGGCATCTACATTGACCTCACTCATATCATTCACAATCACAGCCACTTTCAGCCCTTCTTTATTGTGCAAAATATGGTTGAGCAAGGTCGTTTTGCCTGCGCCCAAAAAGCCAGAAAGCACCGTAACGGGTAGTTTTTTTATTTGATTCATCTTCTTATTTTTTGATTTTAATGTTAGTTAGGCTGATAAAACCTGTGGAAAAGAGTGCCTTTTCCGCAAAAAATGCTTCACGATTTTTATTTTATGCAACACTGTTGCAAATATAAAATCTAATTTATCAAAGCGGTCTAAATCCCAACATATTTTTTCAAATTTTTATGAAATTTGTTGATATACGATACTTGGAAGGTGTACTATGAAAGTGCTGCGAGGTTATTGTCTATAACACGCCCACACATTTGGCTGAAAATGTCTATTTATTGACCATTTTAGTATCTAATTCCTGCCTACCTTTGTTGCATAAAATCAAAGGGAATGTTAACAAAATTCATATTTTTATTACTGCCGCAAGTCCACATTTTGGATTTGGCGGGCGCAGACCAAGCTATTCACGAAGCTATTGATTTTGGGGCAGAGTTTGAGATAGTGTACTGTGGAATCGCCCAAGACGTTGTTTCTACAAGTGGTTTGCCTTTCGGAGCAGTCAAACATTTTTCAGAAGTAAATTTTAAAACAGGCGACTTTCTTATGGTGGCAGGCTGTTCCTATTCCTACTTGATTTCCCCAGATTTTTTGAAGCAAAAAGACCTTTTTCAGTGGATAAATGAGGTGTATGAAAAAGGAGTTTCAGTATGCAGCATTTGCTTGGGTGCGTTTGTGCTGGCTGAATCTGGCTTGCTCAATGGTAAAAACTGCACCACACACTTCAAAAAAACAAAGGCATTGCAAGAAAAATATCCCAAAATTAAGGTGATAGAAAACATCTTATTTACTGACCAAAACGGTATTTATACCAGTGCGGGCATCACTTCGGGTATAGATTTGACTTTGCATATTATCGAGAAGTTAAAGGGAAATCGTTTTGCCTATTTGGTGGCAAGGGAATTAGTGGTTTTTAATCGCAGAAGTGGCAACGACAGCCAAGAAAGCGAGTTTTTGAAGTTCCGAAATCATATACATTCTGGGATTCACAAGGTACAGGATTTCATTGTTGAAAATATTAGCAAAAAGAACAGTTTACTCGATTTGGCGGAACTTGCGGCGATGAGTGAACGCAATTTTACACGTATTTTCAAGAAAGAAACAGGCATTACGGTCATTGAGTATATCAATGTAGTACGCAAGGCAAGGGCAGTTGAATTAGTGAGAAATCCAAACTTCTCCAAAATTGAAATTGCCAATAGGGTCGGTCTGCAAAGCGAAAAGCAATTATATAGAATTCTAGTAACTATTCAGCCGTTTTGCAAAAAGGAGAAATTTTGATACAGATTGATATTTTTGAGTGTTTGAAAAACATTAAGTCCTTGTTTTTTGATGGTATCGATTACGCCTTGAATACGAGCATAGATTTTAGCTCCCTCAAAAGTTCTAAAACACATAGCGATTTTTTGCTTGATTTTAACGTGTCTGATTGCCCTTTCTGCCTCATTATTGGTAAAAGGGATATTTTCTTGACAAGCAAAGGCAGTTACATCTGCTTGATATGCCTTCAAACGATGAAGCAAATTTCTACCTTTGGAAGACTTCAACCTTCCATTTTTTGATTTTTGAGGGGGTGGCTCTTCTTTTTCTCCTATTTTACAAATATAA
>JAAFJS010000339.1 GCA_013298985.1 Cytophagales bacterium | reverse complement strand
CCTGTAACTGCATCATTATAAAGAATCGTTTTTCCAGCAGGGTCAGGCTGAGGACCTACGAGCCACATTTTTTTCCTCACGTCATTGTCAGGGAAGGAATTATAAAACTCTGCAATGGTACAAAAGCCATTCCAAGGGCTGGAAGCTAACCTGTAAGTTGGCTGTTGTCCATAGTGCAAAGTTCTATATTGAAAAACCAAACCACCTTGATTTACCTTGTCATAAGGAACAACCATCATATTTTCTCTTCTTGCCGCAACACTACCTCTATTGCTTATAGAAAAATTATCAAAGAAATTTGCATTTAAGCCATATTGCCCAGAGTTAATGACTGCATCACAGGCAGCAATAGCGTCAGCCCAACGAGGCGCACCTGTAAATACTTGTGCATTAAGATATAGTTTTGCCAATAAGCCATTGGCAATGCCCTGCGTCATACGTCCATAAGTTTCTTGTGAGTTTTCCCTACGCAATGTGGGCAGAGCAGCCTTCAATTCACTCTCAATAAACGCAAATACTTGCTGACGTGTATTTTGAGCAGGATTACCAGCAGGCGTATCTTCTGTAATTAAAGGAACATTGCCAAACATATCACAAAGAATATAATAGTAAAAAGCACGCAACACCCTCATTTCTGCCAAAATTACATCTTTACCAGGTACAGCCAAGGTAGTTCCTTTTAGCCTCGCAATAGCCAAGTTAGCATTGGTAACACCACCATAGCCAAAATCCCAAGCACCATTGAGCTGACCTGGACGGTCTGGAGTCCAAGTATGCGTTTCGATAGAACGCCAAGAACCTTGGTCGTCCCAGTCTGGACCACGTGTAGGGACTACAATTTCGTCAGAAGAAGGACCATTTAACTCAAAGACAGCCCAATTATAGCCACCAAGAGAACTATACGCGCCACCCACCGTAGCCAAAAATTCTGCCTCATTTTTTGGAAAGTCTTCCGCAGAGGCTCTGTCATAGACCTTAGAGTCCAGATTGCAAGCATTTAATGCCACAAGCATCAATACTGCACTTCCTATAATTTTAAAATTTTTAATCATATCCACTTAAAGTTTTAAACTTAACTATATAGATGTTTAGTGTAACAGCAAATTGTTGAAAATAATTGTTTTAAAAATTGTTACTTTAACCTCTCTCTCCCCTTCCCGTAGCGACGGTCGCCCCTCTCCTGCTGAGAGGGGAGTACATCACCCTCCCAGTAGGGGAGGGCAAGGGTGGGGTTATCTAAAAAGAAACATTTATACCTAATGCAAAAGTACGAGTACGTGGGTAGAATGAAACGCCATTTACACCAGGTGCCAAGTTTTCATTTTGGTCAGAATTACCATAAACATCTCTTGAAGCACCAGTTCTCAACTCAGGGTCAATGCCTTTATATTTGGTAATAACCCACAAATTTTGACCAGTTACATAAATTCTTGCGCGTTTTATCAAAAGGTTTTTGAATGAAATGCTATAGCCTATATTGAAGTTATCCAAGCGTACAAAAGAGGCATCTTGGACGTACAAATTTGAGAACTGTGGTGGTAATGTAATTGCATTATAAGGAGGCTCAAAAGCACTTCTCAACACATTATTATTAGGAAAAAGCGTTGGGTTGCCAAATACAATATCGGGACCATTTGCTGCTTTTTGCCCTAATACACCTCTAAAAAAGAAACTTACATCAAAATTTTTGTAAGTAAAGTTATTACCCCAGCCAAAGGTCAAACGTGCTTGAGCATCACCTATTGGCTCTAAAAGTGCTTTAGAGGCATCAGTAACTAATTTACCATCAGGGGAACGATACACAAAATTTCCTCTGTCTGGTTCTGGGTCATCATCTATATTTGTATCTTGGTCGTGAATTCCAACTAATACAGCACCTCTAAACTGACCAACAGGATAACCTTCTTGTATCCATGATGGATTTTGCAAGCCTCCCTGCCCTGTACCAAATCCACTTGGGGTTACAATACCATCTGAGGGGAATGAAAAATTTTCATTGCTCAACTTGACAATTCTATTTCTATTGTGAGCAAAGTTGAGTACTGACCTCCATGAAAAGTCTTCTTTATCTACTACCGCATAATCCAAGAAGAACTCTATCCCTTTGTTATTCATCTGCCCTACGTTAGCTAAGATATTACCTGTTACAGCTGTCAAGTTCTGCGAACCATATCGCGACCCTAAAGCTATTGGATACCCATACAGTAAATCTCTGGTATCTTTGTTATAAAACTCAATAGAACCTTTGATTTTACCCTTTAAAAAGCCAAAGTCAATGCCAATGTTAGTCATGGCTGATTGCTCCCATTTCAAATCTGGGTTTGCATTTTGAATAAAGTTATACGAGTTTCTGTAAGCACCATTAGAGAAGAATTTGCCGCTTGGACCATACAAAGCACGAGCTTGGTAATCGGCAATCCCATCTTGATTCCCTGTTACACCATAGCCCACACGTAACTTCAATTCGTCAATCACATCAATACTCTTCATAAATGCCTCTTTGCTTATCACCCAACCAACAGAAACTGAAGGGAAAATACCATATCTGTTTGCCGAACCAAAACGCGAAGAACCATCACGACGGAAATTGGCTGTAAATAGGTATTTGTCATCATAGAAATAACTGGCACGACCTAATACACCATCTAATATTGCTTCTGATTTGAATGAACCTACACCACCCAAAAAGGAGCCATCTGTATTAAACTCTCCATTTCCCAAAGAATTTGGTCCAAAAACATCTGGAAAATCTCTATTACTTGCTGCAAAGCCTTCATTACTAAGTAGTTGATAGGTATATCCTCCTAAAAGCTCTATTCTGTGCTTATCAAATGTTTTATTATATGATACCGTACCCTCTACCAATCTGTCTATTACATCTCTCATACCTCTGGTAGCACCTGAAAGCACGTTCCCAAAACCTCTGTAAGCAGAAGGCGTAAAGCCACTAAAGTTTTCACTATAAATACTGTAAGAGCCATTTACACCCACCTTTAAACCAGGGATTACTTCATAGAAAACTTTGGTATTCATCAAAAATTGCTTATCTCTTCGCTCACTTGTAAGCTGGCTTACCCTTGCTACTGGGTTTTCTATCTCAAAGCCGTCTGGTTGATAAAATGTTCCATCAGCATTATAGACTGGTAGCGTCGGATTGGCGCGAAAAGCAGAACGAAAAGCATCATACTGAACAAAATTCTTCTTTTCTGTATTTGCAGAAACTAAAAATTGAAGGTCAAGTTTATCATTCATTGCCTTTTGGTTTATATTTAAGCGCGCATTCAAGCGGTCATAGCCCGAACCCAAGGTAACACCTGGCTGTTGGAGATAAGTAACTGAAGCACGATAGTTAGATTTTTCAGTACCCCCAGAAACAGAAACCCCATTGTTATAACTCACAGCCTGTCTGGTAATTTCTTTAAACCAATTTGTATTTTGCCCTAAATCTATTACCGTAACATTATTCCCTAAGGCTTTTTGCTGTGCAACAAATTCTCTACCTCTTTGTCTAAACTCATCAGGGCTTAATAAATCAGCAAACTTAGCCACGCTTTCAAAGCCAACATACGCATTATAATCTACGGTTACTCTCCCTGCTTTGCCTTTTTTGGTTGTAATAATGATTACACCATTCGAGCCGCGCGAGCCATAAATAGCGGCAGAGGACGCGTCTTTCAATACGTCCATTTTCTCAATGTCTTCGGGAGCCACACTGTTTAAAGGTGCGCCAATCACCCCATCAATTACCACTAAAGGCTCTGAATTTGCAGCCAGAGAAGAAGTACCACGTAAACGAATGGTAGGTCTTGTACCTGTAGGGTCGCCATTGGGAGAGCCTATCACCAAACCTGCTACACGACCTGCAATTGCTTGCATAGGATTATTAATCACCCCTGCATTAAAATCTTTGGTCGAGATTTGTGCTACTGAGCCTGTAATATCTGATTTTTTTTGCTCACCATAACCTACGACCACGATTTCTGACAAAGCCCTTATGTCAGAAATCAGCTTGATGTCAATGGTGGATTGATTGCCCACCGCAATTTCCTGGTTGAGGAAGCCCACAAACGAAAACACCAACGTTGCGTCGCCATTCGGCACGCTGATGCTGTAATTACCTTCTACGTCGGTAGTCGTACCCGTAGAAGTCCCTTTGATAACAATGTTTACCCCTGGCAAGGACGAGCCGTCGTCTGAGGAGGTAACTTTACCTTTGACCGTTTTGCTTTGGGCAAACGCACCTGTGGCGAATACCGCAAAGAGAAAAAAGGTAAAAAGAAGTCGCAGTAGAGTAGTTTCTTTTCTCATATTTACGTAGAGA
>JAAFJS010000338.1 GCA_013298985.1 Cytophagales bacterium | reverse complement strand
GTCGCTTCCCCCCAGTTCTAACACTGTTTTTTTGATGTGCGCGCCCGCCGCAGATGCTACCGCGATACCTGCGCGTTCGCTACCTGTGAGTGCTACCCCCTGAATAAAAGGGCTGCCTATTATTTGTCTAATTTGCTCATTATCAGCGATTATGGTCTGGAAAGCACCACGAGGGAAGCCCGCCGTCAAGAAAATATATTCTATCACCAATCCTGTGCGAATAGTGCTTGTAGCAGGTTTTAAAACCACTGTATTGCCCGCCATCAGCGCAGGTGCAGCAAAACGAAAAACCTGCCAAAAAGGAAAATTCCAAGGCATAATGCCTAAAATAGTTCCCATAGGTTCGTAGGCAATAAAACTTTTGCTGGCATCTGTTTTCACTTCTTCATCAAGCAAAAATTTGTCAGCGTGCTGGGCATAATAATCACAAACCCAGGCACATTTCATAATTTCAGATTTTGCCTCTTTGATGGGTTTGCCCATTTCTTTGGAAATCGTGTCAGCAAAGGCTTGCTGGCGCGTGCGTAAGATGTCAGAAAGTTTAAAGAAAACTTCTGCTCTTTCTGCATAACTCTTTGATTTCCAAGTAATAAACGCCTGAGAAGAAATATAAAGCATATCTGCTATTTTTTCATCAGCAAAAGAGTCAAATTCCTCGATAGGGCGATTATTGTATGGGTTGATGGTTTTGAATTTCATTTGAAAGAAAGCTAAAAGCTACGAAATTATTAAATGTGTTAGTTTGGAGGTCGCAAGCAAAGGTCTATCAACTTGGGGAGGCAAAGTTATCAAAATTAATATCTATTTCAAAAGTAGTTGCTCTTTATTTTTGGTTTTCCTAAAAAACATAGCATTTAGTACAAAATTCATCAAAATACATATTAAATTCATCTTCTTTGACCTCTGGACTCACGATGTCGTGTATGGTGGAAATATTCCTTTTGTAGCGCACCAGATTGGACAGGGGCGAGTAAAATAATTGCATTCCGCCAATGCCTGCCAGCTTGGTAAGGTGCTTATATTCAATACTTTGGTCTTGTTTGTTAATCACGCCATAGACTTCCAAAGGCGTTTTCTTTATCGCCAATACTTCGGGGATACTTTCTAAAAAAATGGTGGTAGCATTGATGTCCAGTACACTCGCCACGATAGGCACTACGAGCATATCTGAATGTAAAATACTATGATAAATGGGTGCATCAGTGATTCGTCCTGGTGGTAAATCCATGAAAATCAGGTCGTACTTGTTTTTGGCGATGGTCAGCACTTTCTCAAAATTTTCTTCGGGGTGAGGCTGATTCCAATTAAAAGCAAAAACATCGTACGATTTTGCATTGTCATTTTCCTGCACATAGATTTGCTTGACGGAACGCTGCGGGTCAGAATCTATGACCAATAATTTCTTGTCTGTACGGTTATGGATTGCCGCTGAGGTGAGCATGAGCAAGGTCGTTTTGCCTGAGCCACCTTTCAACGTTACAAAAGATACAATTCTTGGATTCATTTTATTGCTAAAATTTTTGCAATATTATATAAAAAGTATTGACTATCAATAATAAATGAAGGAAATTTTCTGATAGACAGGCAATTATTGCAAGATTTGATTCAGAGTTTCAGCCACATATAGAGCGCAATGGCTATCCAAAGCAAGTCTAAAAAATGCCAATAATCTCTGAGCAGTTGCATTTTCATTTTTTCATACTTGTTGCTAAAAATAATAAGTGCCTGCACGCTGTCGTCGCAGGCTTTTTGATAATGGAGGATTTGGACAAGGACAAAACCCAGCCCGCCCAGCAAGTGCAAAATGTGTAGCCCTGTCAAAATATACAAATATGCTCCCGCAGGCTTACCAGAAAAATCTATACCCTGCCCGCGCAATTCCTGCCAGCCTAAATACTGAGCAACCGAAAACAAAATACCTAAAAAAAGTAAATAAATGAGGTTTTGGCGCAACAGTTTTGCTTCATCATTTTTGAAATTTTCCCATGTTTTTTGGGCAAAGTAGCTGCTGATAAGAATAACTATTGTACTGACCATAAAGAACTTAGGAAAAATAAAAGCTGATAAATCATACTTGCGGAGCGCGCTGGTCAATGCCACCAACAAGAAAAGGAAAAGTATGCCACTTCCTGTCATCGCAAAATAGAGTATGGTCAAGAAAGGGTGCTGTTTTTCAATGCGCTCGAAAAGCGTTGGTTGGGTTTGTAATTTTTTTTCCATAAAAACGAAATGATGTGTATTGATAAATTAAACAGTTTTGGGAATAATTATGTTTGAAATTAATCAATATGTCTGCTGGGCGTATTATTTTTTTATGGCTGGTATCATTGGACTTCTTGCAAAAGTTGTTTTTTATTGCCTCTATGTAGCGACGGTCGCCCCTACCCTGCTGAGAGGCAACAAAGTTATTTTCGCAAGAAGTCTATTTCAAAACTTTATATTTTTACTCCGCCCTCAAACTTTTCACAGGATTTATCCTCGCCGCTTTGATAGCTTGGTAACTCACTGTTAATAAAGTGATTGTCATTGCGCCCATGCCAGAAACTGCAAAAATCCACCAAGCAATGTCCGAACGGTAGTCGTAGCGTTGTAGCCAATCGTTCATAAAATAATACGCAACAGGCGTGGCAATCGCAAAGGAAATAATGACTAAGAATACAAAATCTTTGGAAAGCAATGTCCATAACTGCAAAATGCTCGCACCCATCACTTTGCGAACACCAATTTCTTTGGTGCGTTGCTCTGCCACAAAAGATGCAAGCCCAAAAAGCCCCAAACAAGAAATAAAAATCGCCAAGCCCGCAAAAAAACTTGCCAATTTACCTATGCGTTCCTCTCCACTAAACTTAGTTGCATATTCCTCATCTACAAACTTGTAGTCAAAAGGACTGGCAGGATTATGCTTTTGAAATACTTGCTCTACTTTTCCAAGTCCCTCACTTGCAGATAGTTGTGGGTTTAGTTTTACAAAAATCATATTTGCCCATTCATAATTTAAGGTAAAAATCGTAGGCTGAATCGGCTCAAAAGGCGACTGCATCACCATGTCTTTGATGATACCAATTACTTTGTACTCTTTTTTATTCCATGTAACTATTTCATTAATTGGGTTTTTGAAACCAATAAACTTTGCTGCCGTTTCATTCAGCACCATAGACAAGGTATCCGTAGAAAAATCTCTGGAAAAATCTCTTCCTTCCACAAAATTCCAACCGACCGTTTTTCCGTAATCGTGCGTAACGGCAATCGTCCCAAAAAGTGGTTTCAAATCTGGTGGCATTCCCTGCCAAGAAAACCCGATTTGATTTGACCAAACTCCCGTAACCGCACTGGAAGATTCTGCCATATTTACCGCGCCATTGCTGGCGAGGAGGTCATTCCTGATGACTTCATAATGTCCATAAAGTTCGGGTGTATTCATTTGGATAGCGATAAGCCCCTCACGACTGTAACCCACAGGGCGATTTTTGGCGTGCTGGATTTGACGGAAAACAATAATTGTACTGATAATTAAAGTTACAGAAACCGTAAACTGCAAGATAACCAGCACTTTGCGAGGAAGTGTGGCAAATTTTCCTGCCTTAAATGTGCCTTTTAGCACTTTGACAGGATTAAAAGATGAAAGATAAAAAGCAGGATAACTACCTGATACAAAGCCTGTAACCAAGATAAATCCAATGCTCATCAGCCAAAACAAAGGGTTTGCCCACAAAATAGACATTTTTTTGTCGGCTACTTCATTGAACCAAGGCAGGGAAATCAAGACCAATAGCAAAGACAACACAAAAGCAAAAGCCACCACCAGCAAGGATTCACTCAAAAACTGCCCTACCAACTGCGCCTTGACCGAGCCTACGGTTTTGCGGATTCCCACTTCTTTTGCCCGTTTTTCACTTCTTGCGGTACTGAGATTCATAAAGTTAATACACGCCAACAGCAATACAAACGTACCAATCATACCAAAAAGCCAAACAAACTGAATCCTTCCGCCCGCATGAACGCCGTCTTTCCATTCCGAATACAAATGCCAGTCGCGCATAGGGTGCAGGAAAATCGTAGGTTTGAAAGGTATCGTTTCCTTGTCTTTGTCCATTTTGATATTTTTGATTTTTTCTGAAACCCTGCCAAAATCTGCTCCTTCATGTAACTGGGCATAAATCTGAAAGGAATTATTGTCCCATTGGTCTTCGGAACGCTTCACCCAAGGCTCATTCGTGAGGTACAGCCCCCAAGTCAGTAGAAATTTGACATCTCGAAGATTGGTATTGTGTGGTAAATCTTCATATACGCCCGTAACTTTTACAGAGGCTTTGTTATCAATTTTAACTAT
>JAAFJS010000337.1 GCA_013298985.1 Cytophagales bacterium | reverse complement strand
GTTATAGCGGAAAAATTGGTTTTTCACGTACTTCGTACCGAGAGATAACACGTGAAAAAATGCCCTATCAATGATTCATGTGTTATCACATGAATTACAATGCGCTAAAAGATTAGAAGAATCAAAAATATTATTCACTGATAACTGATAACCGCTTAACTGATAACCGCTTACTGGTAAATGATAATTGGAACAAACTCATCACTACTTCACATGAAACAATATTTATTTTTCGCTATTTTTATCTTTTTCTTCACTCACCATTCTTTTGCCCAAAAAGAGGTTCAATCTCAAATAAATGCAATTACAGAGAAAGAATATCCGCGCTTAGAAGAGCTTTATAAGCACCTACACGCCAATCCCGAACTGTCCAATATGGAGAAAAATACGGCAGCAAGTGTGGCAAAAGAACTGCGCGAGGCGGGCTTTGTAGTTACAGAAAATGTAGGTGGGTACGGCGTGGTGGGTGTTCTCAAAAATGGGGAAGGCAGGACGATTTTGGTACGAGCCGACATAGACGGATTGCCTGTGAAAGAAGAAACTGGCTTGCCCTACGCGAGCAAGGCTATCGTCAAGGACGACAAAAATACTGACCAGCCTGCTATGCACGCCTGCGGGCATGACATACACATTAGCGTGATGTTGGGTACGGCAAAAGCAATTAGCCAACTCAAAAATCAGTGGAAGGGAACGCTGGTTTTTATAGGACAGCCTGCCGAAGAAAAAGTGCAAGGCGCAGAACGTATGCTCAAAGATGGACTTTATACGCGTTTTCCAAGACCAGATTATTGTATTTCCTTGCACGCGAGCGCGTCCCTGCCCGCAGGCAAGGTCGGTTACTGCCCCGAATACTCGATGGCAAACGTCAATTCTGTCAATATCACTGTCTATGGCGAAGGTGGGCATGGCGCGTACCCGCACACGACCAAAGACCCCATTGTGCTTTCTGCTTACCTGATAACTCAACTCCAAACGATTGTGAGTAGGCAAACTTCGCCGCTTGAGCCTTGCGTGGTTACGGTTGGCTCGATTCATGGTGGTAGCAAACACAATATCATCTCCAATGAGGTCAAACTCCAGCTAACTTTGCGCTCTTATTCCGAAAAAGTACGCCAAAATACCATAGAAAGCATCAAAAAAATAACACGAGGCTTAGGAATTGCAGCGGGACTGCCAGAAAGCAAGTTTCCAAAGGTCGAGATTGACAACGAAAACGGCTATGCACTCTACAATCACCCTGAACTAACAGACAAGGTAGTCAAATCTTTGAAAAGTGCAATCGGCGAGCAAAATGTAGAGAAAGTTCCCCCTGTGATGGCAGCAGAAGATTTTGGCGAGTTGGGCAAGGTAAATCCCTCCATTCCCGTTTGTATGTACTGGCTGGGAACGGTATCCCAGGAAAAATATGACGAAAGCCAAAGTACAGGCTTGCAAATGCCTTCTTTGCACTCCTCTCTTTTTGCGCCCCTACCAGAGCCAAGCATCAAAACAGGCATCAAAACAATGACCAAAGCGGTTTTTGATTTGCTGGGCGAAGGCGTAAAAAAGAAATAAAATAGTGGATTTGTAGCGGTGTTATATTTTTGAGTTCAAAACCGCTATAAAATCTTCATCTTGCCAAAGCCACTCAAAATCAGCATCTTCTTTTGCATCTTGTTGATAGTCAGAATTGAGAGAAATTGCTTTTTGCAAATAATGAATTGCCTGAACTTTGTTTTTTTGTAGGGAAAACAAACAAGCAATGTTGTAAATTACAAAAACATCATCAGGAGTCAATTTTAGCGCACTTTCGTAGGCATGGTACGCGCGCTCAAACTGCTCCAAACGCATATAAGAGATGCCTAAATTGTTCCAATAGTCCGCCTCGTCGTCCTTTATTTCTATTGCCTTTTGATAATGCTGGATTGCCAAAGCATACTCCCCCAAATCATCATAAGCAATGCCCAAGTTACTCCATGTATTATGTCTATCTGGCTCTATATCAATGGCTTTGCGATAACATTGCAAAGCCTGTTCATTATCACCTAAGCCATTGTAAGCATTGCCTAAGTTGTTCCAAGCCTCGTACTTGTTAGGGTCTATTTCAATTGCCTTGCGGAAATATTCCACCGAAGTTGCGTGTTTTTCTACGGCAATATAAACGTTACCTAAGTTGTTCCATGTATCATATTTTTCTGGATTGATGGCAATCGCTTTTTGGTAAGTATCTATCGCAAGCGCAAAGTCTTTATTCTTTTTGTAAACAATTCCCAGATTATACCAAGCCATATACTTGTCTTGGTCTATCTCTATGGCTTTTTGGTAGGCTTGAATCGAGTGGGCGTACTGTCCCAAATCATCATAGGTATTCCCCAAACTATTCCAAGTAGTATAGTCATTGGGCGTGCGCGTGAGGGCTTTGAGGTACATTTTTTCAGCATCTTCGTGTCTTTTCAAATTATGATAAGCGTAGCCTACCACATACAAATAGTCATTGCTGATATCTTCAGAAATAAAATTGGAGTTAAGATGCTCCACATCATAGTCATAAAAATCCTCTGCGGCATCTATCAAGTCAAATAGCTCCCTCAGTTGCTCCTCGTCTATATACGTCAAAAGTTCTTCTTTGGTCATTGGGACATAGTTTTAAGGAAAATGCGATTTCTTTTTTACAAAACTATGAAATCTCCTTTGGATTTGGGAAGGATTTGAAGAAAAAGGGCTTTTGTATTTCATGTTACATTTGTACTATAAAAAATTATTAGGACTTACGCAAAAATTTGAAACTAATGAAATATACGCTTAAAACGCCTTAAAATGTAAATTTTGAAAACGAGCAAAACGAATTTTGCCTAATTTAGCAGGCACGATATTTTTTTGCTGTTTTTAGCCTCACTATAAGCAGTTAAAGTGTCTAAAAGAACCTCTGCGTAAGTCCTAATTATATTAGAAATTCCATTTTTTTAAAAGACGGGAATTTATAAGAATCTTCTTTATAACTAAGTAGTTCAACAAAAATAAACATTCTTATAAATACACCGTAGGTGTTAAATGTTGACGGTTCGCCGTTGCGATAGTAGAAAATTGGTACTAATGTATTTCTACTCCGTTAGGCAATTCCATTGAGGAGTGCATAAATAATTGATTATGAAACTCCTAAAGGAGTTTAGGAGCATCAAAATTACTATTTCTACCAACATAAAACTCCTAACGGAGTTTAGGAGCATCAAAATTACTATTTCTACCAACATGAAACTCCTAACGGAGTTTAGGAGCATCAAAATTACTATTTCTACCAACATGAAACTCCTAACGGAGCTTAGGAGCATCAAAATTACTATTTCTACCAACATAAAACTCCTAACGGAGCTTAGGAGCATCAAAATTACTATTTCTACCAACATAAAACTCCTAACGGAGCTTAGGAGCATCAAAATTACTATTTCTACCAACATAAAACTCCTAACGGAGTTTAGGAACGATTAGAATTGTTGATATACTTAAGTAATTGGATAAATGTAAATCGTCTGGATGACACCCACTTTAGGCGAAGTAAATAACTCATAATCAAATCATTCGCCTAAATCGGTGTGCCGAACCATTTAATATACTTTTATTTTGTCTTACTACTTATTTAGTGCGCTTATGTATAATAAAATGAATTTCACTATAAAAAACTGAACAAAGCCATTTAGGATTTTACTTTTTCTTAACATTTTCAGCAAAAAAAACTGTTATTCATATATAGTTAATATGAAGGGCTTATATTTGCACGCTTTTTTACAATAACTTTGTATTTTATTCAATCAAACCTATTTTTTTTACATTAAAACTAATTTTATATGAATTTTAGACTATTACTGGTTCTATTTTTTTCTTGGCTATGTGTAGCATCTGTGTATGCCCAAGTAACTACCGCCTCCATGAATGGGGCTATCACTGATGAAAAAGGAGAAGGACTTATTGGGGCGACCGTAGTTGCTACCCACCTTCCTTCGGGTTCGAAGTACGGCATCGCGACCAATGGCGAAGGTCGATTCACGATTCAAAATATGCGCGTGGGCGGACCTTATACGGTATTGGTCAGCTATATAGGCTATCAATCCGAAAAATTTGAGGGGATTAACCTCCAACTGGGGCAAAAGTATGTTCTTAATACAAAGTTAAAAGCAGAAAACACAAATTTGCAAGAGGTAGTGGTGGTAGCAGACCAATCACTCAGTTCACGTACAGGCGCATCCACGAATATCGCTAATTCGCAGTTACAAAACCTGCCTACCATCTCGCGTTCGGCGGCGGACTACACGCGCCTTACGCCTTTGGCAGCAGAAGGAGGCTCTTTTGGCGGACGCAA
>JAAFJS010000336.1 GCA_013298985.1 Cytophagales bacterium | reverse complement strand
TAATCCAAATAGCTTGGCAATACACCATAGTATAGCTTTTTGGCATCTTCCGTAGTAATAAGCACCTGATTATCAACTGTAAAGTAGTTGTCTTGGGTAACTTTTCCTAAGAGTAAGAAAATCATGCAGGTGTGAAAGCGAAGTTTTGTGATACAAAATTATAAATTTGCTGCATCTCATTTGCATCTGTAAAAAATAGATGCTAAAATAGAAGAATGTTTTGAGAAGAAAATTTTAAAGATAAATTTATTTTGCTACCTGTTTACGAAGCTATTGGATTTCAAAAAAAAATTACCAAAAGTGGAACTACTTACCCTTGGATAGTAAATGTCATGGAAGAGGATAGACTCAAACCGTACATAGTTAAGCTATTTACAGATAAACATATCGAACAACAGCAATCAGTGGCAAAGGAAGTATTTGGAAGCGTATTAGCACAAGAGTTTGATTTGTGTGTGCCTAAACCTGCCCTTATCAATTTCTCAAATGATTTTTATCAAACCCTTGATAATGAGTTAAAAAAAGAGTTAGATAGTAAAAGTAGCAGTATCAAATTTGGGTGTGCTTATCACGAAGATATGACTGTGATTGAGGTAGGTAAGATTAAAAGTATTTTGAAAGATTATGAGGTCGGGAGTATATTTGGATTTGATAAGTTGGTCAAAAATATAGATAGAGGAGGTTTTAGAAACAAGCCCAATCTCCTCATTAATGATGAAGATTTCTTGCTTATAGACCACGAACTAATTTTGCCCTTTGCCAATGAATTGAGTAATCCTGCTATTTTAGAGGAAATAGGAAGTGATTATTGGATTTACCCACACGAAAAACATTTGTTATATCCTTACCTAAAAAAGTTGAAAAAAGATATAAAAATGCACATTTTTGATACTTTTGCAGAGTATTTAAAAACATTCAATCCTGACAACTTGGATAGTGATGCAATACAATTAGACAAAAAATTTTCCATGCCCATAGGTGATTTTGACCTTTTAAAAGTGTACCTTTACAAAGTAAAACAAAACTCATCTTGGTTTATTGAGAATCTTAAAAGACTGATAAAGTGAAAGATATATTTTTACATAGCGTTCTTCAATACCATCACTCCCAAGTATTGGGTGAGGTGCTAAATGTAGGAGTCTTATTGATTTTTCCTACACAGAAGAGGCTTGCTTTCCTTTATCCTGAATATTTGTTTCGCCTGAAAACAGCATATCCTCACCTGCCAGAGCGAGTCATCAGAACCTACTTTAAAGGAATAAACAGAAGAGTAGAACAACTCAATCAACAACCTGAGATTTTTGCAAATTTTATCAACGCTAATTATGCTATTCAATTTATTGCGTCAGAGTTACTACCCGAAGATAGTAGTGCCTTACAGTTTGGGAAAGTAAATACCGCATTATTATACACAGAAGATTTAGAAAAGATAGAAAAACAATATCACCATACTTATCTTTCTCTCTACGAACCCTACCAAGAAGTAGAGAAAAAAGATGACGCTTTCTTACTGAAACAATACAAAGATGGGTTATTCAGAAGAAGTGAAAGCGTACAAAGACTTTTTGATGAAAAGCGTATCCAAAACGATTTTGTCATCAATGTTACAGAGGAAGAGGTTTTTAAATTTGACTTGGCGTGGCAAAACGGCTCTACTAACTTGGTAACTCCACTTAGTTTTGATTTGCAGAGAAAAGAATCCATAATTCGCAAGGCAACTTTTCAGTTTGGCAAATTTACACTCTTAGAAGAGATTGCACTCCAAAATAACTACCAGTTTGATGTATTGGTAGGCAAGCCCAGAAAATCTGAGCTATTCAAATATTACGATAAGGCATTGGATATACTCCAAAGACCTAAGCGAGTGGCAATTATAGAAGAAGAAGGAATAGACAGATACTCGGCAAAGACACTACAAGCCCTATTTTTTCACGCTTAAGCGGGCTTGGGAATATTTACAATGACATTTAAGGCTAAAACATATAGAACCAAAAAATTTGACTTCTAAATAGCCCCGACTTTCTCAAGTTTTTAGTTAATCCAAATAACTTGGCAATGCACCATAGTAGAGCTTTTTGGCATCTTCCGTAGTAATAAGCACCTGATTATCAACTGTAAAGTAGTTGTCTTGGGTAACTTTTCCTAAGAATAGAAAATCCGTTTTGCACGATTTCTCAAATGTTGCTTTGTCTTCAGGCTTTACGGAAACCACTACTCGACTTTGGCTTTCTCCAAAAAGAAAAGCATCTTTTCTATAAACAGGAGAGGTCAAGACGTTGAATCCTAAGCCTTTGTGCATTGCAGATTCTGCCAAAGCGACAAAGAGTCCGCCATCAGAAATGTCGTGAGCAGATTGGATTAATTTGTTGGTAATGAGCATTTTGAGTGTCTGATGTACTGAATACTCATAGTCCAAGTCGAACATGGGTGCAGGAGATTCTTTCACCTTACAGTAAGAGTACAAATATTCCGAACTTGAAATACAGTTTTTTGGCAAGCCAATGAGGTAAATCAAATCACCTTCATTCTTGAAACTCAGCGTCATTTTGTTTTCTATTCCTTCCAAAAGTCCTAACATTCCGATAGTTGGGGTAGGATTAACGGCACTTTCTACTCCTGCTACTACATTTTTAGGTGTAGATTGGTTGTAGAAACTTACATTTCCGCCCGTTACAGGCGTACCAAACTTTTCGCAAGCTGTTTTCATGCCTTTGATAGCCCCTACAAACTGCCAGTAAACTTCTGGTAGATAAGGATTTCCAAAGTTTAGATTATTAGTAATTGCAGTAGGTTCTCCGCCCGCACAGACTACATTGCGAGCTGCTTCGGATACGGCAATCATGCAACCGACTTCAGGGTCAGCTTTCACGTATCGAGAGTTGCAATCAACCGTAATTACAATATTTTTATTTGTGCCTTTTACATTCACTACTGCGGCATCAGAAGGGTCATTTACCCCTGTAAACGCCGTTCCGACCATCGAATCGTACTGCTGATAAATCCATTTCTTCGAAGCAATATTGGGGTGCGAGAGCAAGTGCTTCGCTATTTTTACGTAGCCTTCTGGGTTAGGCTCTTGGATTTTATTGATGTCAAATTTCTTATATTCTTGATAATAAGCAGGTTCTGAATATTCTCTGTGATACACAGGTGCGCCCCCACCCAAGACCAAATCATTGGCAGGAACGTCCGCAACCAATTCGCTATCCATATAAAAATGCAAGCGTTTGGTAGCTGTAACTACCCCAATTTGAGCACAATTCAAGTCCCATTTGTCAAAAATAGCTTTCATCTCTTCCTCTTTGCCTTTCTTTGCGACGATTAACATTCGCTCTTGGGATTCAGAAAGCAAAATCTCAAAAGGCTTCATATTCGTCTGACGCATAGGCACTTTGTCTAACCAAATCTCCATGCCATGCTCCCCTTTGGCACTCATCTCGGAGGTAGAGCAGATAATGCCTGCCGCACCCATGTCTTGGATACCGATATAGAGGTCTTTTTCTATGATTTCCAGCGTAGCTTCGAGCAATAGTTTTTCTTGGAAAGGGTCGCCCACTTGCACCGCAGGGAGTTTTTCTGCTGTTTTTTCAGAAATGTCCTCAGACGCAAAAGTAGCTCCATGAATCCCGTCCTTGCCTGTGGCAGAGCCTACAATAAATACAGGATTACCCACACCATACGAAGTTGCTTTGGCGATTTTTCCACCTTTCAAAATCCCCGCAGAGAAGGCATTGACAAGTGGATTGACATTGTAACAGTCATCAAAATATACTTCCCCGCCGACAGTAGGAATCCCAAAGGAATTGCCATAGTCGCCTATGCCCTTCACCACGCCCTTGACGAGCCACTTGGTTCTTTCTAACTCTAAATTCCCAAATCTCAATGAGTTAAGTTGTGCAATAGGTCTTGCTCCCATTGTAAAAATATCTCTGTTGATGCCACCTACGCCTGTAGCTGCGCCTTGGTAAGGCTCTACGGCAGAGGGGTGATTGTGGGATTCTATCTTGAAGCAGCACGCCAGCCCGTCGCCAATATCCACCAAGCCAGCGTTTTCCTCGCCCGCCTTCGCCAGCATACGGGGCGAATCCTTGGGCAGTGTCTTGAGCCAGACGATGGAGTTTTTGTAAGAGCAGTGTTCTGACCACATGACAGAGAAAATGCTCAATTCGGTAAAGTTGGGCGTTCTGCCGAGCATTGTTTTTATTTTTTCAAATTCTTCAGGCAATAAGCCCAATTTTTTGGCTGTATCTACGGTTGGGAGAGCTTCCATTTGCTTTTTTAATTAGAAATCATTTAATCTGGAATCTGGAATGTTTTTTATTTTATTCCAGATTTTTAGATTCCTCATTCCAGAT
>JAAFJS010000335.1 GCA_013298985.1 Cytophagales bacterium | reverse complement strand
GTCGAGAGTCCTTCATCGGCAATTCCATAGTCTTTTGCTTGCTCTTTAAAAGTGGGGATTCCATCTTTAATGCCTTGATTGACAAAGAGTTCGTTGGCTCTGTCATCACCTTTTACATTTCCCGAATTACAAACGTAGATGTCGAGCAGCCCATCTCCATTAACGTCCGCCATAGCCACGCCCGTACTCCACGCTTTTTTGCCAGCCACGCCCGCTTTGTTGGTAATATCTTCGAAGACAAAATTGCCTTTGTTGAGGTACAGTTTATTCTCTTTCATATTGGCAGTGAGGTAGATATCGGGCAGTCCGTCATTGTTTACATCACCAATCCCTACACCGCCGCCATTGTAAAAATTGCGGTAACTAAAAATATTCATCTCTTTTGAGCCTTGAACTTCGTTAGTAAAGTCGATACCTGTAACCGCTTGGGGAAGCAGGGAAAACAGCTTGTCTTGTGGAATTTCTTGGATTGACTGGTTAGATTGGCAAGAAAATAAGCACATCAAACAACAAAATAGAACTGCGCGCATTTTTTTAATTAAGTTTTAAATTTAAGGCGCGAAGTTAATGCAAAAAATGCGAATTTATGGTGCTGTATTCCGCAAAATACAAATTATCTGCGTACTTTTGAAAATATAAAAGACCAAAACCAACTCTCCCAATGAAAAAACTATTCTTTTCGTGCTTTTTAATCATTTGTTGTTCCATTGTGTTTGCCCAAGAAAAAATAGAACAAGCGGTAATACAATTAGACAAGCAACGCTTTGATGCTCAGATAAATAAGGATACTACGGCACTGAATACCCTTTTGGCAGATGACTTGGTGTATGTTCATTCGAGCGCAGTGGTCGAAGACAAAAAAGCATTTGTGGGCAATATCGCCAACAAAAAGTGGGACTATCGCGAGGTAAATATCGAGAAGGTCAAGGCGCGCATTTACAGCAAAAATACAGCTGTTATCACTGGAACGGCAAAGATAAACCTTTGGCAAACAGATAAAACGGTTACAATTTACCTACATTACACTTATGTTTGGGCAAAGCAAAAAGGTAAGTGGCAGATGGTAAGCTGGCAATCTACCAGAATTAATCCATAAAAAATTAACATTTATTTACAAAAAAATGACTAAAATAAAATCTCTCGCACTTATTCTTTTGGTGGCACTTGCTTTTCCTGCCTGCCAAGCTATCCAAATGATGCAAAACCTCCTCAAATGCGATTTTCGCCTTGCCCAAGTGGGTAAAGTGCAGGCACTGGGGATTGACATGACGGGCAAGCGCAGTTTTACGGATTTTAATTTACTTGACGCGGGCAAGGTAATACAGGCACTGACAGGCAATCAATTTTTGCTCAATTTTGTCGCCAATGTAGAGGTACGCAACCCCAACACGCAAGCCGCAGGCATGAATCGCATGGATTGGATTTTGATGGTAGATAACAAGGAAGTGCTAAACGGTACACTCAATCAGGCACTTAACGTCCCTGCCAATAATGGAACGGCAGTCATGCCACTGAATCTGTCTATTGATTTGAAGAAAATCTTTGCCAATCAAGGTCGCGACGAAACGCTTGGCTTGGCGTTTGACTTGGCTGGAAAAGGCAATGATTCGAACCGTATTATGCTCAGAGTGAAGCCTTATATGAATATCGCGGGCGCAGAAATTCCGTATCCTGGCTATCTGAATATCAAAAAGGAGTTTTAGGGTTTATGGTTTGGTTCAAGTGCAAGGCTTGAACCAGTTTTTTAAAGTTGTGAATTTGAGGGTAAAAGGTTGTTAGTGAAGATGATATGGGCATAGAACCCTACAAGCATAAAAAGGTGAAAAATACAATGTAGGAAAACACACTTTTCCATACTGAGAAATCTTTGTTAGTCCGAATTTATAATTCGGACTTTCTTAAAGTTGGATTTTAAATCCAACTTTAAGAAAGTCAAGATTGCAAATCTTGACTAACAGGAAAAGTTAGCAAGACCGCCAGGGAATCCATATACTTAAAAAATCTAATAAAAAAAAATGATACATAAAGAAGCAAAACAAGTTTATCATGATTTTGGATTAACTGATTTTTCCTCAAAAGAAATATATGATAAACTTAAAACGACAGATTTGATAAAATTACTTGAAAAAAATCTTGATATGAGTAGCTATGCAGACAAAGGCATAGTAAGGCAATACTTTTTCAATTTTGTAGCACTAAATCCCCATTTACTTCGATATGAAGAACATGGCAGTAAATACTACTCCAAAAAAGACCAAATCATTTACAATATCCTTGATTTGGAGTATGACCGCCTCGCCCAAGCCAGCGAACAAGAGGTAAAACAGATGCAAGCAGAGCTTTACTTACAGAGTATCAAGGAAATACCACATTTACGCGGCATGAAAAAAATTCCTTTTGATGCCGAAAAACTCTATAATGATGTAAAACAACTCTTAGAAGAAAACGGCTGGTTAGCAAAGCAAGAAAAATAGCAATTAGATAGATTTCCTTGCGAAAGCAACAATTCTTCTCCTCCCTGCTGGCACAATTATAAGTTTTTAAGCAGAAGTATATAAAAAATCAACTATCAATTTTAAGCACTTTCACTAAGGCAATTTCAATTTTTGCAATGACAAAACCATCTACTTCGCCTATTTTTTTGACAAAGCGATTGATAGAAACGGAGCGAACTTGAAAACAGTCTGCCGAAGAGTCTTTGCTTAGATTATTTGTATCATCTCTATGAACCTGCACCATCCAAGGGGCAACAGCATATCTATCTTTCCAATCTGTCAGAGGAATAATGACTCTCAAAGGCAAAATTCCTAAATTATCATCATTAATAATGATGACAGGGCGTGTTTTTTGAATCTCAGCACCAACAGTAGGGTCAAGATTAATACGCCAAATTTCACCTCGATTCATAAAAATTTTCAATATCTAAGGTGTTAAATGTGGTTAATTCCTCATCATGTAGGTAATCACCTAAAAGAGCTTGGGCAGCAGAGGCAAGTGTATTTTTTGGCTCTGTATCTACTTTCAAATTTTCTATAAAAATATGGAAATAGCTTTCAAATTTTTTCCACTCTTCTATGGAGATAAGCACTGCTGTTTTTTCTCCTATTCCATTCACAATGTATTGTATCATTTTCTTTATGGTTTTAAGCAAATTTAAAGAAAAGAGATGAATAACAAAAAAATAATAAACATATTATACTAAAATAAAAGTTAAACTGCATTTAAAATACAATCTCTCCAAAGCACATTCCAATGCGTATAGATTTCCTGGCGAAAGCAACAATTCTTCCTTTTCAGCAGGAGGCAAAAAAAGACCTTCGCAGGATTTGCTCCTACAAAGGTCTTTATACTAATTTAAACTTTAAACCTTGAATTTTAAACCTTGAACGATTAATACCCAGGATTTTGCTTCAAGTTAGGATTACGAGCTAACTGCTGCGTAGGAATTGGGAACAACTCTACGTGCTTAGATGCACCTCTTGGCTTAAACTGCCAAGCACCATTTGCAAATTTATCAAAGCGAATCAAATCGTTTCTTCTCAAACTTTCCCATGCAAATTCACGACCTCTTTCTGCCAAGAGCATATCCAATGTCAAGGTAGTAAAGTCTGGTAAACCCGCACGTCTCCTGATTTCATTGACCAAGGGAAGAGCTACACCTGTCTGCCCCAAACGCAATGCTGCTTCTGCTTTCATCATCAAAATATCAGCATAACGCATGATAGCAAAGTGATTGTCTTGGTCAGATGTATTATTTCCAACTTGGATTTCATACTTTTGCGCCCTTGCACCAGCCCTTTGGCTTGCACGTGTCAGACTCCCTACTTCTGGGTCAAATATCAAGGGTACATTTGATTCCCCTGTAACCGCATCATTATAAACAATCGTTTTTCCAGCAGGGTCAGGTTGAGGACCTACTAACCACATTTTTTTCCTTACATCATTATCAGGAAAAGAATTATAAAATTCTGCAATGGTACAAAAGCCATTCCAAGGACTGCCAGATAATCTGTAAGTTGCTTGCTGTGCATAATGTAGTGTCCTATATTGAAAAACTAATCCACCTTGATTTACCTTGTCATAAGGAACAACCATCATATTTTCTGCTTTTGCTGCTGCACTATTTCTATTGCTTGTAGAAAAATTATCTTGAAAATTAGGATTCAAGCGATATTGCCCAGAGTTAATGACTGCATCACAGGCAGCAATAGCGTCAGCCCAACGAGGCGCACCTGTAAATACTTGTGCATTAATATACAACTTTGCTAATAGACCATTTGCTACACCTTGTGTCATACGTCCATAAGTTTCTGAGGAATTTTCCTTACGCAATGTAGGCAGAGCGGCTTTCAATTCACTTTCTATAAAAGCAAATACTTGCGCTCGTGTACTTTGAGTAGGATTACCAGCAGGCGTATCTTCTGTAATTAAAGGTACACTACCAAACATATCACATAGAATGTAATAG
>JAAFJS010000334.1 GCA_013298985.1 Cytophagales bacterium | reverse complement strand
ATTATAGAGCGCGACAGGCTCATGGTCAAAAACGCAGGCGAGTATCAGCGCAAAAATGAATATTCCAGTTTGTACCGCCTCACCTCTGATTTACAATATGCAGTGATGAATGTGCGACTGGTGCAGGTGGGCATGATGTTTATGAAATTTCATAGGATAGTGCGCGATGTGGCAAATTTAGAAGATAAAAAGGTAGATTTGCTGGTAGAAGGTACTGAAATAGAGATAGATAGAACTGTACTGAAAATTATCAGCGACTCGATGGTGCATCTGGTCAGGAACGCGGTCAGCCATGGTGTAGAGATGCCGCAGGAACGAGTGAAAAGGGGCAAAGAAGAGGCGGGAACGATTACGCTACACGCCAAAAACGAACGCGATGCGGTCGTAATTGAAATTAGTGATGATGGCAAGGGGATTGATGCTAACTGGATTCGCCAAAAGCTGATTTCCAAGCAGTTTATGAGTGCGGAGATAGCCAACCAGATAGACGACGACGACATTATCAATTATATTTTTGAGTCAGGATTTTCGAGTGCCGACCACATCACAGCCGTTTCGGGGCGGGGCGTAGGCATGGACGTAGTGAGGAACGCGGTCAATTCTATTGGTGGGAAAATACGCCTGCGGACAGAAGTGGGAAAAGGAACAACTTTTAGCCTGTCCCTGCCTACCTCCTTGGCGGTCAAAAGTGTGATGCTTTTCGAGGTGGGCAAGCTCAGTTACGCGATTCCGATTGTCTTTACCGAATCCGTCGTTTCCTTTACCAAAAAAGACTTTGTTTGGATAAGCAAAACGTTAGTAGTGAGCTATTTGGACAGGACTATTTCTGTGGTCTTTCTTCGCGATTTATTTGCGATGGAAACTTTGAATGGTTTTCAAAAAAATAATATTGGACTTTCTTCTTTTCAAAATTTATTGGAAAACGAAAAAGTATTTGTGATTTTAATTACTTTTGGCAACAAGCAAGTGGGCTTGGTGGTCGACAAACTCATTCAGCAGAAAGAAATTGTCGAAAAACCTTTGAAATATCCACTGAATGAACATAAATTGATGAGTGGAGCTACTATTTTGGGCAGTGGAAATATATGCTTGGTATTAGATATTCCATCTATCATGGGTATCTTGTTCAAAACCAATCAGTTCTCTGCGACAACTATCATGGAAAACTAAAAAAAGCAATCAATGGGAGATTTATTAACGACAGATGAGTTATATTTTGCCAATAAACTCATGAGTTTGGCACTGGCAAACTCGGCGGCTTCTTTTTCGCAAATGGCAAATACGGAGATAAAACTTCAAGCAGCAGAGATTCAACTCAAGCCAATAGATAACGACATCAAGCCCGACACTTTGCCCGAAGAAAATCTCTATATTCTTGTTTCTCAGATAATTGGAGATGTACCCGCGCACAGCTATCTCATTTTTAAACCCTCAGACGCGGCAAAACTGGCGGTGCTTTGCCTACCTCCAAGCGCGCAAAATAGCGTGGAAATGCAGCAAGCTCTCCAAATAGAAATGGCAAATATTTTGACGGCTTCTGTAGTTACTCAGTTGTCTAACTTCTTCAAAGTCAAGATATTTGGATATGTTCCTGAGCTAAAAAAAATGACCAAAGCGGTACTTAGGCAAAGCATAGAGAAAGAAATGGACAAAGAAAATGTTAGTTTTTTCCTCAAAACCAATTTTATTACCCCAAATCTGCAAATTCAGCCAGACTTTATCTGGACTTTTAACCATATTTTTATAGACAAGATACGAAATATGGCTAAATTAGAAGAAAATGAGCTATATTTGACTCAGCAAAAAGAACTCGTAGCACAGTATATTGTTTGATGAAGAAAATTACCGAATACCAAATAGTGATTACGCTACTCCTCTGTCTTGTAGTGCTTGTTTTAGCGAACTACTGGATAGGAGTAAATTTGCTATTCGCCTTATTATCAATCACTTTGATAGGAATTATTACTTATTTACTCTCCCAAAAATTTTCAACACCTCCGCCTCCATCAGCCAATCTGATAGATGAAACCGCCCAAGAAGATACCAATGTGGAGCTGGCAGAGATGCGCGAAAAGTTACAAAAACTCAGTAAAGAAGACCAAGAAAGACGCTGGCAAGCAAAAGGCAGGACAGAGATTGGTGATTTGCTTCGTCAGGCGCAAAGGGCGGGGAGCAATGTGCATGATTTGTGTGATATTTTTCTCAAAAAATTAATTAGCTATCTTGCTGCTAATCAGGGTGGTGTATTCCTTATTAACGAAGAAAAAGCGGACGAACCTTTCATAGAACTTATCTCAGCTTACGCATACAGCAAAAAAAAATATTTACAAAAAAAAATAGATATCAGGGAAGGCTTGTTGGGGCAATGTATGCTGGAAAAGGCAAACATTTATTTGGAGGAAATCCCTGATAATTACATACATATCACTTCGGGCTTGGGCGAGGCGCAGCCCAAATCCTTGCTGATTGTGCCTATCAAAACTACTGAAAAAGTCTTAGGCGCACTCGAGATTGCTTCTTTTCGCAGTTTCTCTCCTAACGAACTTTTATTAGCAGATGTACTTGCCGAAAGATTGGCGGGGACAATCGCCACGATTCAATCAAATTTTCAAACCAAAAAACTCTTGGACGCTTCTAATCGAATCAACCGAAAATTGATTCAAAAAGAAGAACAAATGCGAATGAGTGCCGAGGAACTCAGCCAGACCAAAGAAGAATTGAGCAAAAAACTCATGGAATTGGAGCAAGAAACCAATTTGAGTGCCTACATTTTAGAGGCAATCAATAAAACCAATGCGGCGGTTGAGTTTGACTTTGAGGGTAAGATATTAGAAGTCAATGATATGTATTTGCGGGTCATGGGCTACAAAAAAGAAGAGTTAATTGGCGAAAACGAAACCATGCTGCTCACCGCAGACGAGCTTGATTCTCAGCGTTATCAGCTTCTTTGGGATAGCCTGCGGAACGGTTCGTACATCACAGGCGAGTACAGGCGCATGAGCAAAACAGGCAGAGAAGTTTGGCTCAATGGTACTTATAACCCCATTTTTGATGTGGACGGCAAGCCAAGCAAGGTAATCCAGTTTGCCCAATTTACCACCGAAGAAAAGGAAAAAGACCTCGACTATGCCTCTAAAATCAATGCGCTAAATCAATCTTTGCCTGTACTGGAACTGGACTTGAACTGTACTATCAAAACTGCCAATCAGTTGGTGGCAAATATCACTGGTTACAAACGTAGTCAGTTGATAAACAAGCCTATACAAAATTTTTTGCACCCTAAGCCTACCTTCCTTGATACTTGGTCAAAAATACAAAAAGGGGAGCCAAAATCTATGAATATTGTTTTTATGACCCAAGAAGACAAGCTAATTTTCTTCTTTGCCAGCTTTAGTCCCATCAAAAATCTGTCAGGGAAAATTTATAAAGTGCAGGCTATTCTCATAGATTTGACTGAGCAAAAAGATATGGAGATAGAACTCCTCAATAGGCAGGAAAAAATGCGAGAAATGGTCAGTGAGCTGGAAATAGCCCAAATAGAACTGCAAAATCGTGAACGCGAACTGGAAAGACTACTCGCACGCGAACGCGCTAAAAATGTGATTATTAACACAGACTCCAAAGAGGAAAAACTTTTTGCTGAAAAATTAGAGCAGATTTTGGAATTTGTCAGCAATGAAAGCACTAATGATTTACACCAACTTGTTCAGAAATCGACAATGCCTGTGGTGGCTATTAATAAAAAAGGGGATATTTTGCTTTCAAACACAGAGATTCAAACACTCCTAAATTATTCCAGTATTGAAATTAATATGCTCACTATCAATCAGTTATTTGAAGATGAGGAAGAAAACAAAATAATACTCGAAAAAATATTAAAAGGAGATGTGGTCAAAAAAAGTATGTTTTTAAAAGACAAAACAGGCAATTATATATCTTTGAGGCTAATTTCCATGCCTACCTTTAGCGAAAATGCAGATATTTTGGTGTTTTTGATGTAAGCCTTCACTTGCCAATCGCGCACAAATAATTTTTCCTCATTTTTAGTAAATTATTTTTGGAAATGAGTATTTATTCACAAACATTTGCGAACTTGCACATTAAATTACAACTACTAAAAGCTATTCTTCTATTTTTCTAAACCATAGTCTATTATATAAAAACGAAGAATAACTTTATCTGTCCTATGTCTAACTATTTCTCTTTCAAGAAACTATCGACTACTTCGGTACTTTCTTTGCTTGTTTTGGTGCTTTCCCTGCCAGCTTTTGCCCAAGAAAAGTGGGATTTACAAAAATGTTTGAACTATGCGGCTGACAATAATGTTCAGCTCAAAATTGCAGGATTACCCCAAGAGGCAAATCAGGCAAATTTGATTCAGTCCCGTATGCAGCTATTCCCTAATCTAAATGCTGGTGCAGGGCAGAGTTACCAATTTGGTCGTAATATTGACCCGTTTACGAACCAGTTTACCAGCGACCCTGTGCGAAGTAACAACTTTTTTTTAGGAACAAAT
>JAAFJS010000333.1 GCA_013298985.1 Cytophagales bacterium | reverse complement strand
GGGTTTACTTTCCCACTCCGCAAGGCGTTGAAGTAAGATTGCTGTTGCTTTTTCTTTGTCCATAATAAGGTGATTTTAATTTTTTTTTTGCTAATTTACAAATTATATGCATTTATTCGTACACCCATGAAAAGTGGGTTCTTGTATTTGGTAGCAATCATTGATTTGTATTCGAGATTTATTTTAAGTTATTGTTTATCAAATAGTTTATCAGAATATTTTTGCTTAGATTGCTTACAAACAGCTTTGAAAAATTGGGGAAAACCAATGATATTTAATAGTGACCAGGGAAGTCAATTCACAAGTAAGAACTTTACACAAATACTTAAAAATGAAGCTGTTAAAATTTCAATGGATTCAAAAGGAAGGGCATTAGACAACATTTTCATTGAGCGATTTTGGAGAACGCTAAAGTATGAGTATATTTACTTGAACACATTTAACAGCGGCTTAGAATTGGAAAAAGGGCTTAATGGATTTATTCAATTCTATAACTATGAGCGAAAGCATCAATCTTTGGGTTATTTGACACCAGCACAAGTTTACATTGATAAGAAAGAACTACCTAAAAAAAGTACAAAAACTTAACCAGGCGACTACACCTTAGTTTTATACTAAATTTGTCCAAACTTTGGGGTACACCATATAGTGTCCTTCAAATATTCATCAAAAATCTCTTCTATGCTTATGAAATTCATATTCGCAACAATTGCTTGTGATGCAATGATTCTATCAAAAGGGTCTCTGTGTATGAGTGGCAGTTGATTTTGGCAAACAGTATGTTCAAAATTGATAGGCAATATGATAAGTCCATTGTTCTGGACATCATCAATCACTGATTTGTATTCTCCTTGAATGTTCAACTTTCCTAATGCTGTTTTGATGGAAATTTCCCACAGACTTGCAATGCTAATGTAGTTTTCGCTTTCTGTTTTCTCTATGTATTTCCTTGCATTACTGCTGATTTGACTGCTTCCTGCAACAAACCACAAAAAGGTATGTGTATCTCAAAGTAGTTTCATTACATATATTCTTTGAAGTCTTCGAGAGGTTCGTTAAAATCAGGTGCTAACACATACTTTCCTTTGGCACTGCCAAATTTGGGTCTAACCTTCGTCTTTTCAGTAGTATAATATTTTGTGAGCAAATACCCAATAAAGTCTAATACTTCTTGTTTTAGACTTTCAGGAAGTAAACTAAGTTGCTTTTGTATCAAATTATCTGTCATAGATTTTTATAATTTTTACGAAAATACAAAAAAAGATGTTTTTTTTAAAACAATTACGGTTTGTTTTTTTCATTGATTCGAAGCTATCTCTGTTCAAGCGTAATTGCTTCACGAAAAGCTGAAAAACTTAGAAGATAAAGAGGGGAAATAAAAGTATAAAGGGTAGTTTTTCATAGCAGAAAAAACTTGTCTGTGGGGACACAGACAAGGGCGTAGGAATGGAAAATCTAATTTCTGATATAATTTCTTTTTTTGTCAAATTATTTTCTGTAATTTTGAGAAAAGAATAGACGAATGGAAACTACATTAAGCCTTAAAAATCAACTACATGGCATGATAGATTTAATTAAAGACGAATCTATCTTACAGGCAATTTACACCTTGCTGAAAAAAGAGTGGGAAGTGGAAGAAATGTATGTGGCGGTCAGTGAAGCAGAACCCCTTGCTATCGATGAGGGACTTGCCCAATTGGAAAATGGAGAAGAATATGAACACGCAGAAGCAGAAAAAATTTATAAGTTTGCTTAATACTCCTCAAAATACGCTTTACTACAAAATCAAAGATGAAAAAATAGAAATTAGAAAAATACAAATCCTTACCATTTTTGATAATCGCCAAAATCCTGACAAACTGAAAATCTAAGAGCAATGATATGAATGATAAATTCGTAGTAGTTAAGGCATGGCTATTTCACAATGAGCAGTAGCTTTTTATATTGTGGAGTCGTCTGCGGGGACACAAACAAAGGCGTAGCGCAGAAAAAATTTATCAATTTTTCTAATTTTCTTCGCTGTTATCGTTTATCTTAGCCAAACCAAATTTAACTTGATACTGACATGAAGCAGGGGGTATGTCCTAAATGCAAAACTTACACTTGGTTACAAGAACATCATATTTTACCTCTTTCCATTTTTGGAGAAACCATTTTTAAAACGTATATTTGTTCTAATTGTCATACGGACATTCATCAGAAATTGGGAAAGATGACTTCCAAAGAAAAAGACTTTTATCTCATATTTCATATACAGTGGCTCATGGGCATTTTAATGGTTATCTTTCTAATAGGTGTTCTTCTTACTTTATAAAAATATGGAATTAATAGAAAAAATACAATTAATTATCAATAAGTTAGATAACGAAAGTTTACAAAACTTCGCCGAAGTCATCAATCAAATCTTACCTGATGATGATATAGAACGATTGGAAAACTTAGAAATAAAAATCACCTCTGGCTGGGCAGAAGATACAGAAAAACCTGAAATGTACGGAAGTATATTTTTATTGGCAAAGCAGGTGGAAATGGTAGAGGCGGAAGTTTTGAATTAGGTTTTCATGGCAAAAGTTGTCTGTGGGGAAACAGACAATGGCGTAGAATTAGAAATTGATTTGCTTACCAAAGATGAAGCTCTCATTCAGCACATTAAAAATCAAGGGTTTACAAAAATAATTTCTCTACAAGAGTTCTTGAAACAACTCTAAAATGAGGGTTTTTGTGAAAAGAAAAAAGGCAGCTGTGAAATCCTTACCATTTTTGATAATCGCCAAAATCCTGACAAACAGAAAATCTAAGAACAATGATGTGAATGATAAATTCGTAGTAGTTAAGGCATGGCTATTTCACAATGAGCAGTAGTTTTTTATAGCAAAAAAAAGGTTGTCTGTGGGAACACAGACAAGGGCGCAGTGGAGAACTCTAATGCTTTCATATTCTTTCTCTTTTTTCCCAAATTTACAAATTTTGATGCAAAAAATATACTTGTGCTTTAATTTTTTAAATTTTATCTAAGCCCTATTAAACTGAAAAATAGCTGCAAGTGAGAACGGTAGAGTTTTATTTCTTATCATCTTCATTCTTTTCTACCAAGTCCTTCGTTGCTTGCGTGTCTTGCTTTTGATGAATAATTCCTAAAAATGAAAGCAATGTTTCCTCCAAGTAATAGATAATTTTGAAAGATTTCATGTATTTCGCAGACCTATATTCTCCGTCTTTGTTTTCCAAACCTTGAATTTTGGGGTGCGCTTCGGGGTGTTTTTCTATCTCTTCCAATTTTGGTTTGATACCATCTTTAAATTTCTCGGCATTGGACACAGACTGCCCTCTGATAAACTCAAAAATGCGTTTGAGATTATCTCTAAAACTCCTTTTTACGACTACTTTTCGCTTTTTGTCCATGTTTCCATATCGTTTAGAAGTTCCTCTACGGTCATATCGCCACTTTGCTCGGCGTGGAAAAGCATGGATTTCAAATTGCCAAGTGTCATGTTGTACTCTTGCAAAAAAGTGTCATTCCTTTGATTTTCAAACTTTTGGTTCCATTTTTGGAAGGAATCACCTGCTCTCTCGCCTTCAATCACGCCCCAAAGTTTATCTAATAGTTTTTCATCACTGAAAAACAGGATTAGCTTTACCATTTCCAATTTCTTTGCTTCTATGCTCATGTTTGTTCTAATTTTTTATAAAGATAAGGAAAAAATGTATCAATTTTTCTAATTTTTTTCACCATTATCGCTTATCTTAGCCAAACCAAATTTAATCTGAAACTTACATGAAGCAGGGGGTATGTCCTAAATGCAAAACTTACACTTGGTTACAAGAATAGTTATTGTTCTAATAGGTGTTCTTCTTACTTTATAAAAACTATGGAATTAATAGAAAAAATACAATTGATTATCAATAAGTTAGATAACGAAAGTTTACAAAACTTCGCCGCAGTCATCAATCAGATATTGCCTGATGATGATACAGAACGATTGGAAAACTTAGAAATAAAGATTACCTCTGGCTGGGCAGAAGACACCGAAAAACCTGAAATGTACGGAAGTATATTTTTATTGGCGAAGCAGCTGGAAATGGTAGAGGCGGAAATTTTGAATTAGGTTTTTATAGCAGAAAAAAGTTGCCTGTGTCCCCACAGACAACGGCGGAGAAGCATCTACAAAGAAGAATCGTTTTGACTAAGAGAGAAATAATTATTTGTTTTTTGAAATTTTTTTCCTTAATTTTGGAAAAAGAAAAGCAAATGACAGATTTAACATTGGTTCGTAATAATATACAAGTGTTGCTTGCAAAGATAGAAGATGAGATAGTTTTGCAACAGTTTTATCATGCCTTGCTTTGGTTTAGCAAAGCAGAAGAAGGACAACTTTGGAACGCACTTTCCACCTCACAGCAGAATAGACTTCTTGCGAAAGTAAATTAAGCTGCATTGGCATTTACAAAAGAAGCGATTAAGGTAGCTCTCAATCCATACCTGCTATGACTTCTATAATGATTTTTAAGCAATTTAAATACCTTACAC
>JAAFJS010000332.1 GCA_013298985.1 Cytophagales bacterium | reverse complement strand
GGGTGTGAGTACCGCAAATGAGTCCACGTCAGTTTGTGCTTGGGAGGCATCACCTCGCCCAGCTGTAAAAGGAACGCTTACATGATGACCAGCATTTTTAGCTGCTTTTTCTATCCCTGCACAGCCCGCCAGCACTATCAAGTCAGCGATAGAAACCTGCTTACCGCCTGTCTGTGTGCTGTTGAACTTTGTTTGTATGCCTTCAAGTGTTTCTAAGACTTTGGCAAGTTGAGTAGGGTGATTTACTTCCCAATTTTTCTGAGGAGCTAATCGGATACGTGCGCCGTTTGCGCCGCCTCGCTTATCAGAGCCGCGGAAGGTAGAGGCTGAAGCCCAAGCAGTTGATACTAATTGGGACACTGTTAGCCCTGAATCAAGTATGTGAGCCTTGAGTATGGCTATATCTTTATCATCAATGAGGGCATGAGTAATCGCAGGAATAGGGTCTTGCCAGATAAGCTCTTCTTTGGGAACTTCGCTGCCGAGATAGCGAACTATCGGACCCATATCGCGGTGCGTTAGCTTGAACCATGCACGCGCAAAGGCATCAGCAAAGGCTTCAGGATTCTCATAGAAACGTTTTGAGATTGGCTCGTAAATCGGGTCTGCTTTCAAGGCAATATCAGTGGTAAGCATTGTGGGGGCATGAGATTTTGACGAATCGTGTGCATCAGGTACAGTGCCAGCACCTGCGTTATTTTTTGGTTTCCACTGATGTGCGCCAGCAGGACTTTTTACCAGTTCCCATTCATAGCCAAATAAGTTCTCAAAATAGTTGTTGCTCCACTTTGCAGGTGTGGTAGTCCACGCACCCTCAAGCCCACTCGTAATCGTATCCCCAGCATTGCCACTACCGAATGTATTTTTCCAACCCAGACTTTGCTCCTCAATGCTTGCTCCTTCTGGCTCCGCCCCTACATATTTGCTTGGGTCGGCAGCACCATGCGTTTTGCCAAAGGTATGTCCTCCTGCGATAAGCGCAACGGTTTCTTCATCATTCATCGCCATTCGCGCAAAGGTTTCGCGAATGTCGCGCGCCGAGGCAAGTGGGTCAGGATTCCCATTAGGTCCTTCTGGGTTTACGTAGATAAGTCCCATCTGAACCGCAGCGAGAGGATTCTCTAATTCGCGGTCGCCTGTATAGCGTTTGTCGTCAAGCCACTTCCCTTCAGCCCCCCAGTAGATGTCTTCTGCTGGCTCCCAAACGTCTTCACGCCCACCTGCAAAGCCAAAAGTCTGGAAACCCATCGACTCCAGCGCACAGTTGCCCGCAAGAATCATCAGGTCTGCCCATGAAATTTTTTTACCATATTTCTGTTTGATAGGCCAAAGTAACAAACGAGCCTTGTCAAGATTGGCATTATCAGGCCAGCTATTGAGTGGCGCAAATCGCTGTGTACCTGCACCTGCACCACCACGACCGTCTGCAATGCGGTAAGTACCTGCACTGTGCCACGCCATTCTGATAAAAAATGGTCCATAGTGTCCGTAATCAGCTGGCCACCAGTCTTGAGAAGTAGTCATCAGACTGAAAATATCTTTCTTCAAAGTGTCCAAATCAAGGCTCTTAAACGCCTCTGCGTAGTTGAAGTCCTTGTCCATCGGATTTGATAGCGAAGAGTGCTGGCGGAGTATGCTCAATTTCAACTGATTAGGCCACCAATCACGATTTGTAAAACCTGCGCCTGCGCTTTGCTTTATAACACCACTCGTAAACGGACATTTGCTTTCACCGTTTGTAGTATGTGCTGCTGTACTTGGAGAAATTTTAATTTCCATTGTTTCTAAAACTTTATAAATTATTGATAATTATGTATTTACAATAAATGCTATTTGCTTATCCTATATTGTATAATTAGGACTTACGTTTGTGTTTCACGTGATAATATGTGAAACAGTGTATAAAACCATTTTTCATGTGTTTTCTCTCGGTACGAAGTACATGAAAAACGTAAGTCCTAATAATGATATGCGACACGCAAGAAAGCCAATTTTTTATGTGTTTATCCTATTAAAAACCAAATCTAATGTCTTCTGTGTAGCGAAAATATCTACTCCTCATAAAAGTAATTAGATAACTTATTTAAATAATTGCCGTTTGCAAGCCCGTTAGGGCTTAAATATTGGTAGAATAAAGTATTCTTTCATCTCTAAAAGCCTCGTAGAGGCTTAATACGGTTCGCCGCTGCGATTGAACTCCTACGGAGTTCTTAAAACATTGAATACTAAATACTTACTACCAACATAAAACACCTAACGGCGTTTTTAATTTGCAAGATGTCTATTATTTATTTTGATGCTGTTATTGTGTGTTGAACACTATGTGCAACACCAACAACATGGCATTACATATTTGGTTCTACCGCGAAAATATCTACTCTTCACAAAAGTAATTATTTATTTTTTATAAGTCAAACTGATATTTTTTATATTTGCATAGATAAAATCTATAATGTATGAATCTCCAACAGTTAGAATACATCGTTGCCGTAGATAGCTGTCGGCATTTCGTGCAGGCGGCGGACAAGTGCTGTATCACGCAGGCAACGCTGAGTATGATGATTAAGAAGTTAGAAGAGGAGCTGGGCGTGCTGATTTTTGACCGAAGCAAGCAACCCGTTTTGCCCACCGAGATAGGCAAAACCATCATTGAGCAGGCAAAAGTGGTATTGAAAGAAACTTTTTTGCTCAAACAAATTGCCCAAGAAGCAGACAATGAGGTCAAAGGCGAACTGAGCATTGGCATTATCCCTACGCTTGCGCCCTATTTGTTGCCTTTGTTTTTGACAAAATTTTTAGAAAAATATCCCTTACTCAAAATAAAGATTGTAGAAACCAATACCGCGAATATCGTGGCACAATTAAGCAAAAATTTGCTGGACGTGGGCATTTTGGCTACGCCTTTGGGGATTGACAGTATGCAAGAAACGGTTTTGTTTTATGAAAACTTCAAGGTTTTTGTTTCAGATAAAGAAAAATCCTTGAAAAAGCAGTACCTCATTCCCGAAGAAATAGACCTGAATCGGCTTTGGCTACTGGAGGAAGGTCATTGCCTGCGCGCACAGGTGATGAACCTCTGCGAACTCCAAAAAAAGCAAGCCAGACTTCACCACTTGGAATATGAGGCAGGAAGCATCGAGAGCCTGCTCAAAATCGTGGAAATGAACGAGGGAATCACCATTATTCCTGAATTGGCGGCGATTAGTTTGGACAAAACGCGGCAAAAGCAAGTACGGACTTTCAAGCCGCCCGCGCCTGTGCGCGAGATTAGCTTGGTTACGTATCGGCATTTCATCAAAAAAAGGCTTTTTGAAACCTTGCAGGCGGAGATTTTGATGGCGGTAAAACCTTTGCTCGGAGTAGGGAATCAAGAAAAAAAGCAAGTAATTGGGGCGATTTAATGAGCTATTTATTGGTTTTTAGAGCCTAAAAAAATTAATTTATGACACAAAATAAAGGGCTAAAATTAACAAAATAATACTTAGTAAACCGTAGAGCCATCTATCAAAAAAATAAAAATGAAATACCATGTCTGGATTTTTTAGGTTTTCACTCCCCAATTTTTGGTGATAGTCTGTATGACAATTAGGGCAGAGGTCTATTTTTTCATCATTTTCCCCAAAAGTTGATTTTGGCAAAATATGGTGAGATTCTACCCAAGATTCTTTCCTGCATTTTTCACAAATACCATATTTCATATTGCTTGCGAATGAAGTGTGGCTAATTCTTTATACTTTTCTTTGGCATGAGGGAAGTCCGCAGCAAGAGAAAAACGCAAAAAGGCGGTATCATTTTCTCCCAAAACGACCTGCCTACAAGATAAATGGTAAGGCATACTGCCTTCTTTCATGAGTTTGTCCAAAGCCTCTTCCGTTTCAGTAAATAATTTATCGTTTGTGAGAAAGAGAGGTAGTATTTCATCAAGTACACTTGCTTCTGAGGAAACAAAATGTTGGACTTTGAGGTGAAACTTGATTTCTATTTGGTTGGTATCAAAATTGTACGCCCAAGCAGCTCGCCAATCCAGCAAGGAAGCTACGCCCAAAGGAATTATTTTTGCTAACTCCTTTGCTAATTTTTGCTTTTCTTCTTGGGAAGTATGCGCCAATATCTGCTCAAACTGTGCTAAAATGTGTGCTGTGGTTACTGTCATTTTTTTTATTTCTTTTCTTTGATTAACGCAATGATTTTGCTTTCAGTTTTCTATTTGCTCTTTTAGAGAAACAACTTATTGTTCTTTGGCAACTACTTAAAATTTCATTCCTTTCTAAACAAATGAAATTTTAAAGAAATTGAATAGTTGTGCATACAAAAATAGTATTACTTTTGCAAAAAATATAGTATAAACGGTATAATAATATGCTAACAAAAATATTTCAAATAACTGTAATCTTATTTGTTACTCTTTGCTTTACAAAGGCGAATGCCCAAAAAGGGCTTGACTATGTTGTTAATAATCAAGGAGATACTCTCAAAGGTTATATATTATCAACTTCATTGAGAGAGAACTCGCTTAGATTTAAAAGTAATCAAGGAGAGAAAAATAAATTTAGACCCAATGAAA
>JAAFJS010000331.1 GCA_013298985.1 Cytophagales bacterium | reverse complement strand
CTCTGAGGGTGAACTCATTAAGCCCTTGCAGGCGGCATCATGCGTGCCTGTACTCTTTGCACCTGTGGAGATTGGCGGGCGGTACTTTGTAGATGGTGGAATCCTCAACAATATGCCCGTAGAGCCACTGGAAGGCAGATATGACTACATCATTGGCGTTCACTCCAACGCCCTGCCTACCAACCTCAAAGTGTCCAGCATCAGGCAGATGGTAGAACGGTCTTTGCACTTAGCCATCAATGTGAACGTGGCAGAACGCAAACGCAAGTGCCATTTTTTTATAGAACCTCCCAAAATGGCTTTTTTTGGCGTGTACGACGTAGCAAAAGCCCAAGAAATCTATCAGGTAGGCTATGAATATGCCAAAGAGCAACTGCACCACTTCTTGGAAACGGTAAACGAAAATGAGAAAATATTGAATTGAAAAGGTTAAAAAATGTATTTTGTACAAAGGTCAAGTAAAAAGACAAATTTATCGGACGCTTTAAAGGTGTCCGATAATTGATTTTCAAGGAGTTACAAAAATAAAAAAGCACTTTTATTTTGGACATTTACTCATATATTTTCAAAGAAAAACTTGAAAGAAAGAAGCTACTTACCAAATCTCCTCAAAATACTGATTATACACAAACTTAGTTTGTAGCGGTTTCAAATCAACTTCCTCATATTCACCCTGATAGGTGCGGCGCAGGACTTCCAGTATTTCTATTTGCCACTTGTCAGCGTCCATTGTCTTTTCTTTGATTTCCTTCATGCTCACCAAGTTACTGGTATAAGTGGTGGCGTTGATAGGCTTGCCATTTCTCAGCACAGAAAATTTCCATTTGCTCACCTTGTAAACAGCATCATCGCGATAATAAGCGGAAAAATTGGTAGGTGCCACTGCCCCTACTTTTAAGAAGGGACTTTCAAAGCTCCCACGCCAAAGTGGGGAAACACTCAAAATGGGCGGCGGCGCACTCACGACCTCAAACTCAAAAGACTGAATTTCAGCACCTTGGTTTTTGAACTTGAAAACTACCTTGCGGTCAGTAGGGATTAGCGTGATGCGTCCTTTTTTTTCTTTTTCTATCAATTTTGCGCCTTTGACCTCATAGCTGGGCTGAAAATGTTGCCCTAATTCGTGTGCATTGATAAAAATCTCGTTGGCACAGTTGGCATACAAATAATTTGGTAACTTCCTGATTTTGAGATTTATATCAAAGTGAGAAGCTATATCGCCATGTGCGGTCGCATCAGCAAAAACAGCATCTGCGCGTCGCACCAGAGCCAAGCTGTCTTTGGGAATTTCGTGCAGGGCATTGTCGTACTCGCTGACCGCTTCGGCATATTGCTGCAAATCGTAGAATTGATTGCCCGATTTGATAAAGGCTTGTTTTTTCAGCGTTCTCAGTTTCGAATCAGCAAATGAGTCTTGGGGTTTGAATTTGAGCGCAGTTGCGTAGGAAAGAATTGCCTGCTGCGCGTTGCCCGCGTCCAAAAAACGCTGCCCTTCTTTTACAAAAATTTCGTATTGTCGCTGATTTTCTACGCGCTGTCTTTCTTGGAAAGTTTTGGAAACGTAATTAGCTGACGTTCCGCCAATTCCAACAATAATTATCAAAAACATCATGATAAACTCAGGCGTGATGCGGTCTTGGATACGCGTAAATTTGTGCCACCACGACACTTTGGCAGACCGAAAAGGCATGACTTGTTTGCGCTTTTGGGTTTTCAGTCCTAACCAATTTCTAACGCCAATTCGTTTATTTTCAACGTTTTCTTTCAGTTTGATTTCTTTTTTCTTTGGTTTTTCTTCCTCAATTTTGGGAGCATTCAGCACCATTCGCGCATACGGAAGCAAGCACTCGCACCAAGCAAGTGCCGTTGGGCGGTTTTCGGGCGCAGTTTCCTTGTCAAAACACTGTTTGAAAAGGGACTGCACTTCCAAATCTGCCTGCAAAAATCGCTTGTGCGGCGGCGGCACGACCTCAAAATGTTCGCCTTTCAAAAATGGGAACAAACCATGCTCAATCAACTGCTCCACATGGCTACAATGCTCAAAAGGGGCTTTGCAAGTGCCTGTGAAGGGGTGAATCCCAAAAAGAAGTTTATAAAAAATCGCTGCCAACCCAAATCTGTCCCAAGTTTCGGGAATCAAATCCTTGCCCACTTTTAATCCATTTTGCAAACTCTCCCAAGGCGCAAACTCAGAAGTGTGCGCGGAAGCAGGGTAAATAACGGTCTGATTATCAATAATTTCAATAGAGTCTATATCAATCAGATGCACCTTGCCGTTGGGCTGCACTATAATATTGTCAGGCTTCAGGTCGACCATCACGTACTTGCTTGTCTTGTGGATTTGCACTGCCGCCACCGCCAAGTTAAAAGCCAGTTTCAGTCGCCAAAAATGCGCTTCTTTATATTTGAAATCATATTTTTGAAATTCTTTGCCAATGCTTTTGGAAACCTTGCTCCCGCAGAGGTATTCTAACTTTACGCCCTGCGCCATGTCCATGAGGTAGCCCACAAATTTGCCGTTTTCATAGACCAATTCCTTTATCCACACAATCGCATTGCTGGGGTCGCTCAGGTGTGCAGGCGGGTTGGCGAGCATATATTTCATTTTGCCCTCACGTTCGGGAGTGCGCTTGGACGGATTGAAAATCTTGACTATCTGATTGGAAAAACTTTTGGGAGAGGTAATATGATAAACCTCGCCCTCACCGCCGCTTGCGAAAGCCTTGGTAGCGATTTGGAGATGAATTCCAGTGTGCGTGATGAGCATGATTTGGCAAAAAGTTTAGAATGAAAGACTTTTGATATGTACGAAAACGATATTTTAATTTGGCAGTAAGATAGTAAATAGTTTTGAAAAAATGAATGATGTGTGCAAAAAATTGTTTTTTTTTATTGGCTTAGTTCCAAAAGTCTAATAGGTTTTTGATTGCTTCTTGAAATAATTTTGGGGATTTGATACCTAAAATTAACTCGCCATTTTCGTTGAGTAAAAAGCCAATTTCTATCGCAACGGCGAACCGTTTCTATCAATTCTTTTTCTTGACTCCCGTATAATATAACAGTTCTAATTAGCTGAAAATCAGGATAATACTTTAAGATATAGTTTTGTTCAATAAAATCATAATTTGCTAATTCTGCAATACCATCTTTGCGAAATTTGTACTTTTTGCCTTCAATATTTATCACTTCATTACGTCCAAAATCAATTAAAATTAAGTCAGGAATGTGGATAATTTGCTCTTTGTCGCCTTCTTTGTATTTTTCTCGGTCTTTGTATTTTGCCAAAGGAATAGAATCGCCTTCTTTAGTAATAAAATAGCCTTTTTCGCTTCCTGCGTGATTTTCGAAAATAGAATAACCCTCTGTAAAATTCTCTACAACCAAATGAATAAAAATAGTTCCTAATTTTTCGCCTTCTGTATCATATTTCCAATAGTTCGTGTTCAATTCTGCTTGTGGGACTTCCAAATTTTGCAAAGAAATAACTAATTTATTGGTAATTTGTATGAATTTATTGGTTTTTCCTACGTGTTTCTGCTGTAATCCGTGTTGTGTGATTTCTAAATTTTTGTTCCAGCCTAATTTGCGTAAAACTGCACAAATAATGCTTAAAGCCCCAATATTTGGGTCGTGTGAAAGTCCGCTATTTTTAAAAAGCCTGCCCGAAATCTCTCTTTTGTCTGCAAATTTTGTTAACAAGATACCTACATTTCCTTTGGGTGCTTTACGCATACTTGCCTTAAAATCAATAACTTCGTCAATACTTGTAAAAGGAACAAAAATGATGTCGTCCAATTTTTTGCCCAAAATATCCACGCCCAGAGTCAATAAAAGTCTTGTACCAAAGATATAAGTTTCAGTAGGCTTTATTTTTTGCGCTACTTGCAAATTGTAAAGCATTATTTTTCTGATATTTGGATAGTAATTTTCAATAAAAACAAACGGTTCTACTAAGATTTATACGAAAAAATAGTTATTCTTACTTATGGAAATAAATATAGAACTACTTTTAAACTTGCCTAATTTGCGGATTTTGGATTGTTTAGTTTCTGATAAAGAGGCTCATATCCATGGCTCATATCCATTGTGAATCTACAGAAAATTTTGGAGTTTGCCCTGTTTGCCAAAAAAAACTTCACAAATTCAAATGTATCAGGAACGAACAATTCGTGATATGGCACTCTTGGGAAGAAAGGTTTTTTTGCACCTAAAAACACGTCAGTTTCATTGCAATGATTGTAGTCGTTATTTTAATGAAAGTTTTAATTTTGTGGATAAAAATGGTACTATGACGATTCGTTATGAGCAATATCTTTTTTTTATGTTGGAAAATATTTGCCTTAGTGATATGTGTGTCAAAGAAAATATTAGCTATTTAGCTATGCAACGTATTTATAAGAAATATGCGGATAAAATAATATCTTTAAAGAATTTGGGCTATTATACTCCATTGATTTTACAAATTTAATAACGAAATAATACCCAAAATATATAACGTTTAAATTTGCCTAATTACTTTACTTCTACTTTGGCAGTCTGTATTTTTACTTATTGAGTTTTCATTTTGGTTTCAAGTCATTGTAAATCACTGATTTACTATCATTTTGGAGTTTTTCTATATCTTTCTATGTCTGCTTTCCTTT
>JAAFJS010000330.1 GCA_013298985.1 Cytophagales bacterium | reverse complement strand
AGTCTTTATAATATTAAAAAAATTATTTTCTTTTCTTATCTTTGCCAAAAATTACTTTTATCAGGTTTCAGGCTTCCAGAAAAGTTTGAAACCTTTGATTTTTAGCAAAATCTACTCATTAAAATAAACAAAGAACTACAAACAAGGAACTATAAACTATAAACTTAATATATGGTAGCTGAAAAAATCCTTATCCTCGACTTTGGTTCTCAATTTACCCAACTCATTGCGCGTCGCGTGCGTGAACTGAATGTCTATTGCGAAATCCACCCATACAACCACTTCCCTGCCCTTGATAGCTCCGTCAGAGGCGTGATTCTTTCTGGCAGCCCAAGCTCGGTGAGGGAAACAAATGCACCCGAAGTAGATTTGAGCCTGTTTCGCAAAAAAATTCCGCTACTGGGCGTATGCTATGGCGCGCAACTTTTGGCACAAAAAGGTGGAGGCGAGGTGCTTCCTTCCAGCACGCGCGAATACGGCAGGGCAAACCTCAATTTTATCAAAACGGAGAATAGCCTACTCAAAGGACTTTCTATGGACTCGCAAGTTTGGATGTCGCACGCGGACACGATTGCGCGTATTTCTACTGATTATGAACTCATTGCAAGTACAGAAACCGTCAAGGTTGCCGCTTTTCAAGCCGTTAGCGAGCCTACTTTTGGTATTCAGTTTCACCCCGAAGTTACGCACTCTTTGGAAGGAAAAAAGCTATTGGAAAACTTTGTGGTGGGCATTTGCGGTTGCAAGCAAAACTGGAACGCCAGTAATTTTATAGAGAACACTATCAGCGAGTTACAGACAAAAATAGCGAACGAACAAGTCGTTTTGGGACTTTCGGGTGGCGTAGATTCTTCGGTGGCGGCATTGCTTTTGCACCGCGCCATTGGAAAAAATCTACACTGCATTTTTGTAGATAATGGTTTGCTCAGAAAAAATGAATTTGAAGAAGTATTGCTTTCTTACAAGGATTTGGGCTTGAATGTAAAAGGCGTAGATGCCAAAGCGCAGTTTTACAGTGCGTTGCATGGAATTTCTGACCCCGAAGCAAAGCGAAAAGCGATAGGCAGGGTTTTTATCGAAGTTTTTGACCAAGAGGCGCACCAAATCCAAAATGTGAAATGGCTGGGGCAAGGCACGATTTATCCTGATGTGATAGAATCTGTGTCTGTTAAGGGGCCTTCGGCAACCATCAAATCGCATCACAACGTGGGTGGTTTGCCTGATTTTATGAAACTCTCTGTGGTAGAGCCACTTAGGTCGCTTTTCAAAGACGAGGTGCGTAAAGTAGGGGCTGGGCTGGGCTTGCCTCCGCATATTTTGAATCGCCACCCATTTCCAGGTCCTGGCTTGGCTATCAGGATATTAGGGGAAATTACACCAGAAAAAGTGCACTTACTGCAAGAGGCAGACTATATTTATATCCAACACCTCAAAGCGTCAGGCTGGTACGAAAAAACATGGCAGGCGGGCGTTATCTTGCTTGACTCGCGTTCGGTAGGCGTGATGGGCGATGAACGCACCTACGAAAGTGTAGTTGCCTTGCGAGCCGTCCACAGCACTGACGGCATGACGGCAGATTGGGTACATTTGCCTTATGAATTATTGGCAAAAATCTCTAATGAAATCATCAATAAAGTCAAGGGAATCAACCGAGTAGTCTATGATATTAGCTCAAAACCACCCGCAACGATTGAATGGGAATAACATATTACTTTAGGTTTTAAAATTTATCAATGACCAATTTATCTATCACCATACATTGTTTTTTTAACTATGAAAATTGCACTCATTACAGGGGCAACTTCTGGCATTGGCAAGGCTACTGCGGAGATTTTTGCCCAACATAATATTCATTTAATCCTTTGTGGCAGGCGCGAAGACCGATTACACGAACTTGCTCAGGTTCTTAGTAAAAGTGTGAAAACCACTACTTTAACATTTGATGTGAGCAATAGAGAAGATGTTTTCAAACAAATAGAAAGCCTGCCTGACGAATGGAAAAATATTGATATTTTGGTCAATAACGCGGGCAATGCACATGGACTCGCGTCCACAGACAAGGCGGAACTGGCGGACTGGGAGGCGATGATTGACATTAATGTAAAAGGCTTGATGTACGTTTCGAAGGCAGTGATTCCGCAAATGGTGGAGAGAAAAACGGGACATATTGTTAATCTGGGGTCGATTGCGGGCAAGGAAGTATATCCAAATGGCAATGCGTACTGTGCCTCAAAGTTTGCTGTGGACGCACTCAATGATGGAATGCGAATGGATTTGGTGCAATATGGCATCAAAGTTACTGCGATAAACCCTGGATTAGTGGAAACAGAATTTTCGCTGGTGCGTTTCAAAGGAGATGAAGAAAAAGCAAAAAATGTGTATAAAGGTTTAACACCACTTTCGGCGCAAGATGTAGCTGAGGTGATTTACTTTGCTGTCAGCCGCCCCGCCCACGTGAATATTGCTGACGTAATGGTTTTGCCAACTGCTCAGGCAAGCGCGACCGTAGTGGTGAGGAAATAGCGAGTGAATTATTACATTTTGGACAAGTTGGACTAAGACAGAAAATTGGTGGTAGGGCTTCAAATCGTATTTGTAGGCAAACTAAAAATAAATTTACTTCCCAAATCTTCTTTGCTTTCTACCCAGATTTTGCCGCCATTTTTTTCTACCATTTCCTTGCAAAGCAGCAAGCCCAAACCTGTTCCCTTTTCACCTTGTGTACCATAAGTGGTAAAGTTGGTACTGATTTGAAATAGGTTTTTTAGCTGATTACTGTCCATACCTACGCCCGTATCTGCCACCGAAATTTCTATCATTTCACCATTCTGCAATGTGTCAAAAGTAATTTTTCCTCCCTTTTTGGTAAATTTGAGGGCATTGCTTGCCAGGTTGCGAAGAATAAGTTTGAGCTGATTTTCGTCTGCAAAAACAGTATAATCTTGGGACATTTCTTGGACAATTTCTATGCTTTTGTTTTTGGCAATATCAGCAAAAAGGTTTATATTATTTTTTATTAATTCATTAATAGTTAGATAATTAGGCGTGTTTTTGATGCCTCCCATTTGCGAATAAGACCAGTTGAGTATGTTGTCCAGCATATCATGTATATTTTCCACACTGCGGTTTAGCTTTGGGAAAAACAAATCAAACTCCGCAGGTGTAACTTTGTCAGTAGCTATCAAGCTGAGAAGATTTCGCAAACTCCCTATCGGGCTACGGAGGTCGTGAGAAACGATAGAAAACAGTTTATCTTTGGTAGTGTTCACTTCTTGGAGCTTAATATTTTGCCCTGCGACAATATCTCGCTGAATTGCGATTTCTTCGTGGCTCTGTTGCAAATTTTTGTTTTGAGAAGCAATTTCAGCATTTTTCTCTTGTAATAATTGATTGACTTTTCTCTTTTGCTGATTGTTGCGAATAATAATTAACAAAATGACCAAAAAGGTAAGTACGCAAACTATAAAAATAATGGTATAGGTATATTTTCCCTCTTCAGCCAGTTGTTTTTCTTTTTCTAACAAGGCTATTTTGACATTTTGCTGTTCTTGTTCGTATGCTTTTTGAATCAGGGCTATTTTTTGTGTGGTCTGTTCGTTGAGCAAAGTATCTTTCAAATCAGCATATAAAGATTGGTAATTAAATGCGCTATCATACTGTTTTTGTGCGCCATATACTTTTGCCAAGCCACGATATGCGCCTTGGAGTAGCGGTTTTGCATTTAACTTTTGGATACGGGGAATGGCTTGTTGGTATGTATTTTTGGCATTGGCTAACTTGCGCTGTTTGAGATAAATATCACCAATATAGATAGCATTGGAGGCGATTCCGAGCATATCATTGGCTTTTTGGTAGGACAGATTGGACTGCTCGAAGTACGTCAGGGCAGAGTCGAGCTTGCCTTCGTTGTCATAAATCGTACCTCTGATGTTCAGACACCAGCCCAGAAAGCTATCAAATCGGAGTTCGCGAGCTATGGCGATTGCCTTTTCAGAGTATTGATGAGCATTCACAAAGTCCTTTTTGGTATGCGTGTAGATATTGGCGATGAGATTATAGGTGGCTGCCATGCCGTTTTTGTTCTTGTCCTGTTGGTGAAAATCTAACGCCTTCAAGCTATACTCCAATGCCCAGTCATACTGCCTCAACCCACTCGAATAAATAATACTCATCAATACATACGCGTCTGCCATGCCTGAAATATTTTTTATTTTTTCAGCAATTTTTAGCGATTGCGTGGCATAGTTCACCCCCAAATCATAGTTGCCCTGCCGATAATGATAATCCCCCAAGCGATTGAGCAAAATAACCTCCCCACGCGTAAAGTGAGCTTTACGCGCTACCTCCAGCCCTGCTGAGGCATATAGCTTTGATTTTTCAGGCTCCGAATCCAAGAATTTCCATGCCAACTGATACGCAAGGAGAACTTTATTAGAGTCTTCTTTTGCACTTTCAAATGAAACTTCGAGGCTATCTTTCACTTGTTTTTGGGCAAAAGTAATCGGACTGAATACAAGAAAAAAAGCAAAAAACAAGTAAAATAAATTCATTTTGCAAAAGCTAAGATGCTATTATTTATGCTACTGTCGTTATCACCTTAGCTAAAAAGGCAACAGAAATAAACTTCAAAATTACCATTTTCTATTATTTTTTCGTGAAAATCAAAATAA
>JAAFJS010000033.1 GCA_013298985.1 Cytophagales bacterium | reverse complement strand
AATCGTAAAAAATGTTTATCGAGGCAAAAGAAAATATTTTCAAAATATTTGGGAAATTGTTTGTGGGATTGTAAACTTAAAGAATCCTAAACTCAAAAAAGTACAAACTATTTAAACAAGTTATCTAATGCTAAAAATTTACAGAATAAAACAAAAAGAGAGGTTATTATTTTAGATAATCTCTCTTTTTCACCTTTTTAAGCATTAGCATAGCGCACCTGCAATGAGGCAAAACCGCCCTCTTGCTATACATTTGGCAAGAGGGCGGTTTCATTTTTATTTAATTTCCATTCTTTGGTTTTTCACCTTCCTTGGGTTTTTGCGTAGGTTTTTCGCCTTGCTTTACGGGAGGCTTTCCACCAGTGCCAGTGCCTTGCGGTCTGTTTCCGCCGCCTTGCATTTGGCGTTGTCCGCCGCCCTGCTGACCGCCGCCATCGCCACCGCCTTCACCGCCGCCTTCGCCTTTCATATCGTCATTGTTGATTGATTTTCTGCGTTTGGGTGCATCAAAACTCATTTTGCCAATGCGATAATTGAAGTTGATGCGGAAACTAATATTTTGATTGACATTGACACTCTGTTGGTTAATCACAGGCGAGATGAGTTCGCTGCGAATCGTGATGCCATTGAAAGAGAAGAAATTTTCAAAGCCAAAGCCAATAAAACCTTTTTTGTTTTTAAAATCTTTTTTCAAACTAAGGCTATAAATCCCAAATCCGCCTCTGATTCCTTGTAGCTGCACTTCGCGACCTCTGTAAAAAGAGAAAGATTGCAAGCCCCATCCGCCGCCAAGTTCATACCCACCAAAAAGGCGGAAGTTATAAACCCAGCCTTGATTGCTGGCATTGTAAAGCGGATTTGGCACATTATTTCTCAAATCTGCAAAATAAATGTCGCCGCCCGTACCCATGTTAAACTTGCCCAAATTGATGCCCAAGTTCAGGTTCAGTCCATACGCATTTTCCTGTCCGATATTTTGGAAAGTAGTACGAATGGTATCCCTGCCCAAAATGTCGCGCACGCTTTGGATTGCATTATTGGTATTGCGAACAAAAGAAGCGACATTGATAGAAACTCCCTTGGCAAAAGTGCTGTAACTCAACTCAAAGTTGTTGGTAAACTCTGGATTCAGTGCTGGATTTCCTATTGTGATATTGAGTGGGTTTGCCGCTTGAATGTTTGGGTTCAAAAACTGCAAAGAAGGGCGTTGGATACGTCGATTGTATGCAAGTTTTATAATATCACCTTTTTTGAATCTTTTGGAAAGATTAATACTCGGTACAATAACGCCATAATCTGGAATGTCTATCTTTTGCTCATTTTGCAAATTAGCCTTGATGTCAGTATATTCGTAGCGAGAGCCAAGTTTCAGACTATAATTGCTTTTGGTGGTGTAAGTATAAGAAAAATAAGCGGCACTTACATTTTGGTCATAGTTTAGCGTATTAGAAAGCTGGGCGTTGGTATTGGTGATAAAATCCCCCGTCGCGCCTTGGGCAAAGAGATACTTAAAATCACTGCTTACATGGCGCATAATGGTTTTTGCTCCAAACTCCATCATCTGATTGGTGCTGATAGGTGTCTGATAATCAAGCTGTAAAGTAATTTCTTGGTTAAAACTTCCATTCAGGTTTTTCAGACGACTAAGTGTAGAAAAATCAGTAGGGCTGTAAATACTATTGGTAAAATCGTTGGTGCGGTTATTAATGCTGTATAACGCTAAAATGCTCAACTCTTTTTGTGGTTTTTCAAACATTCGCGTATAGGTAAGACTTGCGTCTATGTTGTTAGAAAGGTCTTTGACATTTACATCGCGCAAACTGGTATTCACCAAATTAGTGCCTTGGAAAGTGCGTGCGGTGAGTCCATCTTGGTAATTATTACCGTTTCTAACCCCAAACTGAACCGAAGCTGTCAAAGAATTTTTCTTGTTAATGTCATAGTCAAATCCTAAATTGTAGCGCCCAAACATTCCAGAACGGCGTGTGTCCGCAGTTTGAATGGTGCTGAGTTCGCTTCCACTCGTATTAATGGTTTTTTGAGTATTTTCAAAATTTCCCTGTACATTGTATTCTGCCCTACCAAATCCGCCCAGCGTAAAGCCTACTTTTCCAGTTCGGTAAGAGCCGTTCAAGCCCAGATTTGAGCCACGAAAACCTGCGCCAATGTCCACGCCAAGCGTAAGTCCTTGCAAAGTGGTCTTTTTGGTGATGATATTGATGATGCCCGCCGAGCCTTCTGCATCATATTTGGCTGAAGGAGAGGTAATTACCTCCACTGTTTTGATTTGGTCAGCAGGAATCTGGCGCAAGGCATCTGCAAGGCTGGTTGCCATGATAGTAGAGGGCTTATTATTGATTAAAACCCTGATATTCTGATTGCCGCGAAGCGAAACGTTGCCGTCCAAATCCACAGAAAGCATGGGAACTCTGCGAAGTACGTCTGTAGCATCTCCGCCTTTGGAAGTAGCATCTTGGTCTGCATTATAAATCATGCGGTCGACTTTTTCTTCTATCAAATCTTTCTTGCCTTCGACAGTAACCTCTTTGAGTTCGGTAACGGCGGGGCGAACGAAAACCTTGCCCATATTTACATTATTTGCCTTTTCACTAATCGTAACTGTCTTATTAATCGTATTATAGCCTATAAAACTAACGGCAACATTGTACTCGCCTACGGGGATTTTGGTGATGGTAAACTCTCCTTTTTCATCAGCAACCGCCCCACTGATGGGCTTTTGCGAGTTAATGAGGGTTAGCGTAACGGTGGCAAATGATACTGGTTTTTGGTCTGTGGAATCGATAACAACACCTGTAATTTTTCCTTTTCCTGTGGGGTTTTGCGCGCTTGCAAACTGAATTGCAAAAATTAAAAAAAATAAAGTAAAGAATAATTTTTTCATGCTTTTTTGATTGTGTTCAAATTTTTATAAAAATAGATAGTTAAAAAAATTGTGCTTACAGGTTTTGATATATGAATCTAAACACAAAAGAACAGTTTTTGTTGCACTTCCAAAACGGAATTAGACGAATAGGCTTTTTTAATCGGCAAGTCAGTGGAAAAAGGAAAAAATAAGATGCACTTTTTTTGAAATTTGTCTATCGTTTTTGCTTTCATTCCTTTTTCCCCCTACTTTTGCACCTCAATTTTGTGTAAATTACATTTTACTATTTATGAAGGTGTTAAAATTTGGCGGTTCTTCGGTGCAGACTCCCGAACGTATCCGCAACGTGATAGAAATCGTCAAAGCTGACAAACAAGCCAGAGTCGTTGTATGTTCTGCTTTTGGTGGCATTACTGACCAGCTCATTGCTACCGCTAAACGTGCCGAGAAAGGTGATGAAAGCTACAAAGAACTATTCAAAGACATTGAAAAAAAGCATATTGAGGCGGCAAAAGAACTCATTGAAATCAAGCGACAAAGCAGTGTGGTTGCCCAAGTGAAAAATATGCTGAACGATTTGGAAGAATTGTTGGAAGGCATTTTTTTACTCAAAGAACTCAGTAAGCGCACCTTAGATAATATCGTGAGCTTTGGGGAACGCTTTTCTTCTTATATTATTAGCGAATACGCCAAAGATGCAGGCTTGAACGCCGCTTACTTGGACACGCGCAAGGTCATCAAAACCAACAATAATTTCACCAATGCCGCCGTTAATTTTGAGCTTACAGACAGATTGATTCAAGAATATTTTGCCCAGCACGCCGAATTGCAAGTGGCTACGGGTTTCATTGGCTCTACTTCCGAAGGCGTAACGACCACTCTCGGTCGTGGCGGCTCTGACTATACCGTTTCTATCTTTGGCGCGGCTCTAAGTGCCTCAGCCATAGAGATTTGGACTGACGTAGATGGCGTGATGACGGCAGACCCGCGCAAGGTAGCGCAGGCATTTTCCGTTCCTTCGCTGACGTATGAGGAAGCAATGGAACTTTCGCACTTTGGCGCAAAAGTGATTTATCCGCCTACCATGGTGCCTGCCCTGAAAAAAAATGTGCCTATTTTTATTCGCAATACCTTTAACCCTGCTTTCAAAGGTTCAATCATTGACAGCACACACAACCCCTCAGACAAGGCAGTCAAGGGCATCACTTCTATTGGCAACATCGCCCTCCTGCGCGTGCAGGGAAGCGGTATGGTAGGCGTAGCGGGCGTTTCAGCGCGCCTTTTTGGTGCGCTGGCAAAAGACAGTATCAGCGTTATTTTGATTACACAGGCATCTTCCGAACATTCCATCTGCTTTGCGGTCAAGCCCGAAGATGCACAAAGCGCAGTAAAGCTGATAAATATGGAGTTTGCGCCTGAAATAGAAAGAAGTGAAATAGATAAAATTGTAGCAGAATACGACCTTGCTATCGTCGCGATTGTGGGCGAAAACATGAAAAAAACATCAGGAGTCGCAGGTAAAATGTTCCAATCTTTGGGCAAAAACGGTATTAATATTTCTGCCATCGCGCAAGGCTCGTCCGAACTCAATATCTCAGTAGTGATTCAAAAACAAGACGAAGTAAAGGCTTTGCGTGCCTTGCATCAGGCATTTTTTCTCTCTGACATCAAAGTAATAAATGTATTTATGGTGGGGGTGGGCTTGATAGGAAGCACGCTTTTAAAACAAGTCCAAGAGCAAAAAAACTATTTGCTTAAAGAGTATAACATTGATTTTAAGGTGATTGGCTTGGCAAATAGCAAAAAGAAAACCACAGATGCCAATGGCATTGATTTGGCATCATGGAAAGACCAGTTGGCAAATTCGCCTGAGCAAATGAGCATGGAAGCCTTCATGCAAGACATGATAACGCTAAACTTGCCCAACTCGGTTTTTATTGATAATACGGCAAGTGGCACAGTATCAAACTTTTACGAGCAAATTCTTTCAGAAAGCATTTCTATCGTTACGCCCAACAAAATAGCCTCATCAAGTGGCTATCAGCAATATACCAATTTGAAGGAATTGGCAAAAAAACATGATGTCGTCTATCTCTACGAAACCAATGTAGGCGCGGCTTTGCCCGTCATCAGCACTTTGCGCGATTTGGTGAATAGTGGCGATAAAATTATGAAAATTGAGGCGGTACTTTCTGGCACATTGTCCTTCATTTTCAACACTTTTGACAGCACCAAAAAATTTAGCGAAGTGGTCAAAGAGGCAAAACTCAAAGGCTTTACTGAGCCTGACCCGCGCGAAGACCTCAGTTGCTCTGATGTAGCCCGCAAAATCTTGATTCTGACCCGCGAGTGTGGCTACGCAATGGAAAATAAAGATATTGCCATTCATGGTTTTATCCCAGAAAGCTGTGCAAAAGCACCCTCTGTGGAGGAGTTTTTTACGGAATTGGAAAAGTCTGATGCTTATTTTGAGGAAATGCGTGCCAATGCAGAAAAAGAAGGCAAGATATTGCGCTGTATCGCCAAGTTTGAGAAAGGGAAAGCAGACATTTCCTTGCAGGCAGTGGGCAGAGAACACCCATTTTTTCAGCTTTCTGGTAGCGACAATATCATCGCGTTCACGACTGCCCGCTATCCTGAACGCCCGCTTTTGGTCAAAGGCGCAGGCGCAGGCGCAGAAGTTACTGCCGCAGGTGTTTTTGCAGACATGATACGCATTGCCAATTATTTGTAGAAATTCAAATCGTCTTTGCGGGGTGTTGAATACTGTATGAAACACTCCGCAAAGCGAAAACCCTAATTTTTATTAAGAAAATAAGGCGGTAAGTATTCATTCATTTTTTGCGTTTCTTAGTTTTGTTTTTAACTTTATGTAAATTTATTGCTGTTTTAAAAACTTATAGATATGAAATTTGCCTACTTGATACTTGCCCACAAAAACCCAAAGCAGTTGGCTCGTTTAGTGAGTCGATTGGATACAAAAGATGCTTTGTTTTTTATACATATTGACCAGAAAGCAGCACAAGAGCCTTTTGAACAGGCACTTTCTGAGATAGCTTCGGCTCGTTTGCATTTTGTGAAGGAGAGAAAAAATATTGTTTGGGGAGGCTTCAATATGATAAGAGCTACACTTAATGGGCTGAAAGAAATTGCGGCTTTGGGCGAAACTATTTCGCACGTTACCCTGATGAGTGGGCAGGACTACCCCATCAAAACTGCCGAGCTATACCAAGCCTTTCTCTTCCAACACCCACAAAAGACTTTTATAGAATATTTTTCCATGCCTACGCCTTCCATCGCGCATGGAGGCTTAGACCGATTGAGTTATTACCATCTCATTTTCACGCGCAAGCTGCACCTTGCTTTTCCGCTTTTTTCTTTTTTGAAAGTGCGCTCTGCTCATGCCAAACAGGGCAAGTGGTTGTTAATAAAACGTTTAACTGGTTTTTTGCCCAGTGCAAAACCATACCCAAGAAAATTTATTCCTTCTAAAACTCCTTATTATGGCTCTCAGTGGTGTACTTTGTCTATGGAGGCTGTGAAGTACATATTAGGTGAGTTAGCAAAAGATACGCGTTTTTATAATTACTTCAAATACACCCACATTCCTGATGAGATGTTTTTCCAATCACTTTTGCTCAATGCAGAAGAAAAAGCCATCAAGGAAAATATTGTCAATCAATCTTTGCATTATATTAACTGGGGAGCTACAAAATCTGACCACCCAAACAATGTTGGCTTGGCAGATATACCGCAAATGATGGCATCAGAGAAATTTATCGCCCGCAAATTTGAGGCGGAAAACGACATGACCGTTCTCAATAAAATAGATGAGATGTTATTGGCAAATAAGTAGTTCAACAAATTTAAATGTATTTTGTATTATCACAGTCCCGTTAGGGACGTACGCTTTGTAGAAATCAATAAAAAACAATGGATAAAAGTCCCGTTAGGGACGTACGCTTTGTAGAAATCAATAAAAAACAATGGATAAAAGTCCCGTTAGGGACGTACGCTTTGTAGAAATCAATAAAAAACAATGGATAAAAGTCCCGTTAGGGACGTAACTAATTAACTACCAAATATTTGTGTCGTCCCTAACGGGACTTATTAAAATGTAATTTATCCTAAATTTTCTACAAAGCTGTCGTGCCTAACGGCACTAAACAATAGAACTTTTATTTTTGTTGATGTAATTGTTACAAATTAATAAAAAAACGTTCTTACGAATTTGGTGTTATAAACTTTGCCCAAATTCATAAGAACGTCTTTATTAGTATCTTACCACAGAAACGATTAAAAGATTAGTTTTGTGGGAAAGCAAATTCTTTGTCATCTATGTCTGTATCAACTTCTATTTTTTCGAAAGCTATTACAGCCGCTGTAGTTCCATTCACTTTTTGAGTTATTGTAAAAGGGAAAAACAAACCATTCACTTCTTGATAATCACTTACAAAAATGTCAATCGCAACGCCTTTCATTTGTCCTTTTTTCTCTGTCTTTCTCATCATCATAGGCACGCCACTTTCTTTGTTAAAAAAGTAATGACTAAAATTTTCCTCCTCTTTTCCATTTACTTTCATAGGCTTTTTGGTCAATTTGATTTTATGGCAGGCAGAACCTTCTATCGTTTCCTCGCCTTCCAGCGTGATGGTGTACCCTTTGTCTTTGTAGTTCAAAAAAGGCTCAGGGAAATCCATTTCTTTAGAGGCATTTTCATTGTCTTCTGCTTCCATTTTTTCTGCCTTGCCAGTCATCATGCTGGATTTCCAGCCTTCTTTCCCATCAAAAGCATTGATGACCAATACGTTAGCACCTACAGAAATAAATAATTTTTGCTTATTGGCTGATTTTCCAAGCATGGTAGTAGGCAGTTCTTGCCCTTGTGTTTTCATTTTGCCGAGCATTTTGGTTGATTTCACAGCCGCCCATTTGTCTTTGCCACCCGTTACTTTCAGGTAGTTTTCTATGATTTCATCAGCAGTCTGCGCGAAGGTAACCTGAGCAAACAAGGCGAATAATACAAATCCAATAATTTTTTTTACGTTTTTCATTTGGAATAAATTATGTTTTAAAATTTAAGATATAAACTTCTAAGTAGTTACACCAATTAGTTTATATTACAATTGTTATATAAAATATTGATTATTAGTCATTTGTGATAATTCATAACTCATAACTAATAATTTATAACTACTTATACAAATATATACCCAAATCAAGTTAAAATGTTTTAACAAAAACAAAAAAGTATATAATCTACATGGTATCAGAGTCATGTACGATTACTTTTGTCCAAAACTGTTGATTAGCCGCAGCAAAGGCGGTATGTATAGGGTCGAGCTGATAAGCATCATGCCCTTTAACATCATCAAAAAACAAAAACATAGAGTGTGTGAATGAATTATCTACTATTTCGCGCGGCTTAGTAGTAGAGGGTTTGCCCAGATAACCCATCTTCACTGCCTTAATTTTCAGCAGGCTATTTAGCCCTGCCTCAAATTTTTGTTTGTCAGCCGCCGACAGGTCAGGCTTTGCCCAAAAATAGACAATATGTGCCATCATCTTCTTTTTCTTGTTTTGAGTTTTGAGGGTATAACCTACACTAAATAGCGTAGCCAAGCCCAACATAGAACATAAAATAACTTTAACAATAAGTGTTTTCATAAAAATAAGAATTAATTTTTAGCAAAAGTAAAAAAATAGTTACATTCACCTCTTTTTTTAATGACTATTTCTTTACAATCTGTTTATTTTGCAGTTTATCAAATCATTATTTCACTAATAAAAGTAAAAATGAAAGTTTTAAAATTTGGAGGCACTTCTGTTGGCTCGGCAGAAAGAATGAAAGGAGTGAATGAACTCATTAATACAGAGGAACTTAAAAGCCAACAACGAATTATTGTGCTTTCTGCCATGTCTGGCACGACCAATAATTTGGTGCATATCAGCGAGCTACTTTATGCCAAAAACTACCCACAGGCGGCTCTGGTCATTACGGAAATGGAACTCAAATACCGCAAAGTGATTGGCGAACTGTACCAAACGGACGAAATCAAGGAAAAAGTGAGCCACCTACTGGATACGCATTTTGGACATATTAGGACGCTGGCAAAGGAAAAAGAACGGTTCAGTAGCCTGAAAGAGAGGATTTTGTTGGCAAAAGGAGAGCAACTTTCTACGGCAATGTTCCAATATTTTTTGGAGGAAAACAAGGTAAAATCCGTTTTGCTTGATGCCTTAGAGTTTATGCGAATTGATGAAAATAATGAGCCTGAATTAGATTTTATTTCAGAAAATTTGAAAATAGAATTAGAGAAATATCCTGATAATCTGCTCTTTATCACGCAGGGCTACATTTGTAAAAATTCTTTTGGTGAAACAGATAACCTCAAACGCGGCGGTAGTGATTACTCAGCCTCACTGATAGGGGCGGCAATTTATGCAGATGAAATCCAAATCTGGACAGACATAGACGGAATGCACAACAACGACCCTCGCGTAGTAGATAAAACCGTTCCCATTGCCGAACTTTCCTTTGACGAGGCGGCGGAGTTGGCTTACTTTGGTGCAAAAATCCTTCACCCTTCTACCATCACGCCTGCCAAAGCGCGCAATATTCCTGTTCGCCTTCTCAACACAATGGCACCAGAGATGAAAGGAACAGTAATTGCCAGTAAATCAGCAAGTTCGGACATCAAAGCGATTGCCGCCAAAGACAATATCACCATGGTCAATATCCGTTCTACGCGTATGCTCTTGGCGTATGGCTTTCTTCGCACGCTTTTCGCCGTCTTTGAAAAGTACAAAACGCCGATTGATATGATTACCACTTCGGAAATTTGCGTTTCGGTTACGATTGACAATACAACAAATTTGGACAAAATTATTGCTGAATTAGGCGAGTTTAGTAGTGTGGAAATTACTGATAATCAATCTATTATTTGTGTAGTGGGCGATTCTATGGGTGAGCATATTGGTTATGCCAACAAGATTTTTAGTAGCTTAGAACACGTCCTTATCAAAATGATTTCCTACGGTGGAAGCAAAAATAATGTATCTATTTTGATAGATTCCAAAGACAAGAAAGATACTTTGCAGGCATTGAATAAAGGACTTTTTAATTTATAAATTCGTTTTCTCAAACAAAAATGTATTATTATTGTGCAATTATTTAATGTTTTTTGGGGTTGAGGTTGAGCCACAAAACAAATATTTCTTTAATGTCAATCGTTAATTGTATTTATTGAGCTTGTTTTTGGAGGTTTATTTAATCAATTAGGCACACTGATAACGCAGATTGAGCAGATTTTTACAGATAAAAATTAAAAAATCTGTGTTTTATCAGTAAAATCAGTGTCATCTGTGTGCTAAAGCCATAATGACTTTCTCCACTAAACAAAACAAGTCCATTCATAACTCATAATTCATCATTTATAATTCATAACTCATAACTCATCATTCAAAATGGCTTTTGATATAGACATGATTAAAGCTGTCTATGCTCGTATGGGCGATAGAATAGCACAAGCACGAAAGGTAGTAGGCAGACCTTTGACGCTGACCGAAAAAATATTGTATGCACACTTGTTTGAGGCTGTTCCTTCTGCGCCTTTCACCAGAGGCGAATCGTATGTAGATTTTGCGCCTGACCGCGTCGCGATGCAAGATGCTACGGCACAGATGGCACTTTTGCAGTTCATGCAAGCGGGCAAGCCCCAAGTCGCCGTCCCAAGCACTGTTCACTGCGACCACCTCATTTTGGCAAAAGAGGGCGCGAAAAAAGACCTCGAAGTGGCAATCAATACCAACAAGGAAGTATATGACTTTCTTGCCTCAGTATCAAATAAATACGGCATTGGCTTCTGGAAAGCTGGTGCAGGAATTATTCACCAAGTTGTACTGGAAAACTATGCTTTCCCTGGTGGCATGATGATAGGTACGGATTCTCATACGCCTAATGCAGGTGGATTGGGCATGATTGCGATTGGCGTGGGCGGTGCAGACGCGGTCGACGTGATGGCGGGCATGGCGTGGGAGTTAAAATTCCCAAAAATCATTGGCGTACATTTGAAAGGAAAACTCAGCGGCTGGGCTTCTGCCAAAGACGTAATCCTCAAAGTAGCGGGCATTTTGACCGTTTCGGGCGGTACTGATGCGATTGTGGAATATTTTGGCTCAGGTGCAGACAATATTTCTGCTACTGGCAAAGGCACTATCTGTAACATGGGTGCGGAAATTGGCGCAACGACTTCGCTTTTTGGCTATGACGACAAGATGAAGGAGTATTTGGCTTCGACATCTCGCGCAGATGTAGCGGAACTGGCAGAACAATACAAAGATAACTTGCGCGCAGACGCAGACGTATATGTGAATCCTTTAAATTATTTTGACCAGTTGATTGAAATTGACTTGGACGAATTAGAGCCATATATCAACGGACCTTTCACGCCAGACCGCGCTTGGAAACTTTCTGAGTTTGCAGAGGCAGTAAGGAAAAATAACTTCCCTGCACGCTTAGAAGTAGGTTTGATAGGCTCTTGCACGAACTCATCTTACGAAGATTTAACGCGTTCTGCTTCTTTGGCAAAACAAGCAATAGATAAAAAATTAAAGGCAAAAGCACAATTTACCATCACGCCAGGCTCTGAAACGGTGCGTTTTACTGCTGAAAGAGATGGAATCTTGGCTATTTTTGACCAAATGGGCGGTATTGTGTTGGCTAATGCCTGCGGACCTTGCATTGGGCAGTGGTCAAGGCACATCGACGACCCTAATCGCGCCAACTCCATCATTACTTCTTTCAACAGAAATTTTGCAAAAAGAAATGACGGCTTGGCAGCAACTCACGCTTTTGTGGCTTCTCCAGAAATCGTAACCGCTTTTGCGATTGCGGGCGACTTGACTTTTAACCCAATGACAGATACGCTGACCAATGAAGACGGCGTACAAGTCATGCTTGACGAGCCAACAGGCTTGCAAGCACCACCCAAAGGCTACGGCGTGGAAGATGCTGGTTTCCAAGAACCTGCCAAAGACGGTAGCAAAGTGCAAGTGTTGGTCAGCGAAACTTCTGACCGCTTGCAGTTATTGGAGGAATTTAAGGCTTGGGAAGGCACAGACGTAAAAGGTCTAAAACTCCTCATCAAGGCGTTTGGCAAGTGTACGACTGACCATATCTCAATGGCGGGACCTTGGCTCAAATATCGCGGACACTTGGACAATATCTCTAATAATATGCTTATTGGCGCAGTAAATGCCTACAATAAAGCAACTAACAAGGTAAAAAACCAACTTACAGGCGAGTACAACGAAGTACCATTTACTCAGCGTGCTTACAAAGCGTCAAACATTGGCTCTATCGTAGTAGGAGATGAAAACTACGGCGAAGGCTCGTCAAGAGAACACGCCGCTATGGAGCCTCGTTTCTTGGGCGTAAGAGCTATTTTGGTCAAATCCTTTGCACGTATCCACGAAACAAACCTCAAAAAACAAGGTATGCTTGCTTTGCGCTTTGTCAATAAGGCGGATTACGACAAAATTCAAGAAGATGACGTAATCGACATCTTGGGCTTGACGACCTTTGCGCCGAACAAAAACCTCACTATTCAGCTTACCCACAAAGACGGAAGCGTGGAAAGTTTCGAAGTAAAACACACTTACAACGAAGCGCAAATAGAATGGTTCAGAGCAGGTTCTGCCTTGAATTTGATTAAGATGAAGGAAGGAAAGTAAAATTTTGAATATATTTATTTACACCTGTCAGGTCTCGAAGACCTGACAGGTGTTGTTTTTTCTACAAATATTGAATGTCCAATGGTATTTTTTTTGGTGTGAGTTTTTTAATTTTATTCTCTTATCCAATTTCAACCTCTATGGATGGTGTTTTTTATAGCCTAAAAATGATTTTTTATCCCGTTAGGGATATGATATTTGTAGCACTATAAACACATCAAAAACATAAGCCCCATAGGGGCGAAACATAAAATGCTAATTCTATGGCAAATACATTCACGCAAACCTATATTCAAACGGTGTTTGCAGTACAAAATCGCCAAAGCCTGATTCAGCCTTATTGGAAAGCAGATTTGTACAAATATATCACAGGCATTGTAACCAATCAGGAACATAAACTAATCGCAATCAACGGAATGCCCGACCATGTTCACATCTTTATTGGCTTACATCCTACCCAATCCATTTCCAATTTATTGCAAGACATCAAGGGCAGTTCCTCCAAATGGATAGATGAAAGCAAATTAGTACAAGGAAAATTTGAGTGGCAATCGGGCTATGGTGCATTTTCTTATTCCAAAAGCCAAATAGACAGCGTAGTGAAATATATTGAAAATCAGGAAGGACACCATAAAACGCACACCTTCATAGAAGAATACAAAGCATTTTTGAAAATATTTGAAATAGAATATGATGAAAGGTACATCTTCAAGTCCATAGAATGAGGTTTCGCCCCTATGGGGCTTTTTTGGGCGGAGGATTCCCTTCTTTTCTACAAATATTGAATGCCTAACGGCATTTTTTTACAATAAACAATCGTTACAACTTATTGCTTATCAACATAGTATATAAAATAGGCCTTACGCAAAAATTTGAAACTAATGAAATATACGCTTAAAACGCCTTAAAATGTAAATTTTGAAAACGAGCAAAACGAATTTTGCCTAATTTAGCAGGCACGATATTTTTTTGCTGTTTTTAGCCCTCACTATAAGCAGTTAAAGTGTCTAAAAGAACCTCTGCGTAAGTCCTAAGTATGTCTATGGCGCACGCGCTGGAGGTGCGCGTTCCGTTTTTGGCGCATCAGGTGGTAAACTTTGCATTTTCGCTTCCTACCAACTACAAAATCAACGGAAATATGAAAAAACGCATAGTCCAAGACGCTTTCAGGGAGCTATTGCCAGCAGAACTCTACAATCGCCCTAAGCATGGCTTCGACGTACCGCTTGCCAAAGGCTACAAAACGGTGCTGAAATCTTGGATAAACGAGTTGCTTGATGAGGACTTTATCAGAGCGCAAAAAGTTTTTAATCCACAGTATATCAGTAATTTAAAGAAAACTATTTTTGAAACGAATAGCTTTGACCAAAACCACGTGTGGGCGGTACTGGCATTTCAGCATTGGTGGAAAAGGTTAAAATTAGATGTGGAGGCAAAGATGGAGGAGTAGTTTGTAAGTTTTTAGCATCTTTGCTACTTCTTAGTGCAAATATTTTAGTATATTTGTTTAGAAATAAAATAAAAATGAAGAAAAAAGAGAAAAATAAGGCATTTAAAGATTGGACTTACGAAGAAGTAAATGATGAGTTTGGGCTTACCAGAAAATTTGAGCACCCTCTTTTTGAGGTATTTAAAAGTTTTTTCTTGCCACAAACGCATGAAAGAAGAATAGATTTAGATTACTTGCGAAAACTTGCATTAGAATACATAGAATCTTGGAATGAAGATGAGTATAAATTTTTCTTCATTAGTCGTTTTATTGGACTTGTTGATTTTGTAAGCACTCATTATAAGGCATTTACACAAAGGTCGCTTTCGGTCAAATATCAAAATGATACCAAGACTACCGAAGGATTGGTGGAGTTTATGCTTGCCAAAGGCATACAAAGTCCCAAGAAACCTCACCTCTTCCTACATGAGAGTATGCACTCCGCATACAAACCCGAAAAGCGTAGGGACAATGCCCCCCTTGGGCAATTGTTGATAGCAATGGTCACTGCCCAAAAACTAAACCAAGATAACCAGCCTATTTATGGTATTTACCTAAACGGGCAAAATTGGTTCATCGTCATTTTAGAGGAGAAAAGTTATGCTGTCAGCCTTGCTTATGACATCACTTCCGAAGATATTTTCAATTTGTTTGAGATACTTTTATTCTTGAAAGGGGAAATGGAAAAACTGTATTCAGGTGGAAAAGGTTAAAATTAGATGTAAATACAAAAATTGAGGAGTAAGTAAAACAATATGACTTTTACAAGTTTGGCTTGTATTTTTCATAGTTTTTTTGCTTTACAGCACCTAAAAAAGTAAGAATATTTCCTGAATAAAGGGCGATTTTAGAAATTTGTAGAAACTTTAAATAAAACTTATCCAAATGAAAAAAATCAATATTGTATCCTACAAAAAATGGGTTTTAGCTTTTGTATTTTTGTTTTCTCTGCTTTCTCATGCACAGGCACAGCAGAAGGCGATGTATGTGCCTGATGCTAATTTTAGGGCATTTTTGAAATCAAATTATGCCTCTTGTATGAAAGGAGATTCTCTGATTGTGGGGTGTAGTGCGGTGGTGAATGAAATAAGTTTAGATGTTATGGGTAAACGTATTAGTAATTTAACTGGTTTAGAGGCTTTTGTGAATTTGCAATCTTTAAGTTGTGGTGATAATCAACTTACTTCTTTACCTGCGCTACCTAATCGTTTGCAATATTTGGATTGCTATCATAATCAACTTGCTTCTCTATCTTCTTTGCCAAATACATTGCAATCGTTGCGTTGTTTTCATAATCAACTTAGTTCTTTGCCTATTTTACCCAATAATTTAACATTGCTGAGTTGTTTTAATAATCTGCTCACATCTTTGCCTACCTTACCCAATAGTTTACAAAATTTGGCGTGTCATTATAACCTGCTCACATCTTTGCCTACCTTACCCAATAGCTTGAAAGAATTGAGATGTAATGATAATCAAATTTCTTGCTTACCTAATCTTCCAACATACCCTAATTTTCTTTGTTCTTGTGCAATTGCTTCTCTAAATAGCTATACACTTTGTTCTGCCCCTCAACTCACTTCTTTCACCCCTCAAAATAACCAAGTTACAAACCAAATAGTTATCATAGGGAGTAGTTTTATTGGTGTAGTTTCTGTCAAATTCAATGGTATCGAGGTGAGTAGCTTTAAAGTAGATAGCCCTACTAAAATCACAGCAATTCTTCCACCCACTGCGACTACAGGAAAAATTACTGTTACTACTTATAATGGAGTGGCTAACAGTCAAGAAAATTTTATAGTATTAAAAAGTAGTAACAAAATTCAAGGCAAATTAATCCTTGATGAAAATGCAAATTGTAGGGAAGAACAAACAGAAAAAGGCATGGCAGGCATACTTATCAATGCAGGAGAATTTTATGGTTCTACAGATGAAAATGGTAATTACTCCATTGGTGTTCCCGCAGGCATTTACCAAATTTCTCAAATTTTACCCAAAGCAAAGCAAAATGTATCTGTTTTTACTTGCCCCAAAAACTACACAGTCAGTTTTTCAGGCTTAGGAGAAACCAAATCAGGCTTTGACTTTTTCAATAAGATAGAAAACTGCACCGCCCTCACCGTCGACATTGCCTCCGACCGCCGCCGCCGTTGTTTTCGTAGTCAAACTACCGTAACTTACAAAAACGAAGGGCTTGCTGATGCCCAAAATGTACAAGTCAGGGTCATTTATCCCAAATATGTTGTGCCTATTCGAAGTACAGTGAATTGGACGAGTAGGCAAGATTCCCTACTCACTTTCAATATTGGTTTGTTGAAAGCAGGAGAAACAAGGCGTTTTGTGATTACGGATTCAGTCATTTGTGGCAATGAAGCTATCCGAGGACTGACCCAATGCACCAAGGCAATCATCTCTCCCGCAAGCTCTTGTGTGCAGGAAAGTGCCGCTTGGGACAGGGCAAGCATCGAGCTAAATGGCTATTGTGAAGGTGATTATGCCAATTTTACACTCAAAAATATCGGTCGCGGAGATATGAGGGACAGCACCACCTACCGCATTTTTTTTGATGCCATTTTGGTGGAGGAAAAGAAAACAAAACTCAAAACGGGGGAATCGCTGCCCTTGGTCATCTTGGGAAAAGGCAGGGCAATTCGTGTGGAAGCAACCCAAGTCCCGAATCACCCTACTGAATCTGAGCCAACGACCACTGTCGAAGCCTGTGGCAGACGTATCATTTTTGCTCGTGCGGAAAATGCCGTTCGTCAGCTTCCCCAAGACAACAAAAGTGAACATTCGCAAACCTCTTGCATGGAAATCAGAGATAGCTATGACCCTAATGATAAGCAAGTTACGCCCATTGGTGTTACTGAAAAAAAGTTTATCAAAAACACAGATTTATTAGAATATTTGGTGAGATTCCAAAATACAGGAAGCGATACCGCCTATACCGTAGTAATTCGAGATACGCTTTCTAAATCATTGGACGTGAGCAGCTTGGTGGTAGGAGCAAGTTCCCACAACTACACTTGGAGCATTTCAGGAAAAGGAAATCCAATTATTACCTTCACTTTCAACAATATTTATTTGCCTCACGCCAAAGTGAATGAACCAGCAAGCAATGGTTTTGTGAAGTTCAAAATTAGGCAAACCGCAGGCAATCCCATTGGCACAAAAATTACCAATAAAGCAGGCATTTATTTTGACTTCAACAGTCCCATCATTACCAATGAAACCTTGAATGAAATCGGCGACCCAATAGTCAGGCAGTTAGGCAGAGCAGAAAACTTGGCAGATATTGTCATTTGTGATGCTAATGCTGTTCCTACCACCGCCCAAGCAGGGAGTAACCAAAATATTATTAATACAAATCAAGCCGAACTTTCTGCCAATATTCCTCAAAAAGGCACAGGCGTTTGGCGAGTAGTGAGTGGCACAGGCAGAATAACCAATCCCAATGAACCCAAAGCGCAAGTTACAAACCTTTCCGAAGGCGCAAATGTGTTTGAATGGACAATCACCCACTGTGGGAAAACCTCTAAAAGTCAAGTCAGTATCACAAGACAGACCGTAGTAGCAACTGTAAGCAGTTCGGGCAATACACTCACCGCAAGCGAAGGGGACAGCTACCAATGGTACAAAGATGGGCAACTCATCGCAGGAGCAACAGGGCGCACTTTTACGCCCACCGTAGCAGGAAATTACACTGTAATTGTAACCAAATCAGGCATTTCAGCCACTTCTTCCCCTATCAATATCACAGGTTTGGAAGAAACATTGCTTTCCAGAAATGTAAAACTGTACCCCAATCCTGCTCAAAATCAAGTAGTCATAGACTTTGATTTTGCAGAAAAAGGCAATTTGAAAATCACTTTGCTGGACTATTTGGGAAAAAAAGTAACAGAAGAAGTGGTGCAAAAGACCACCCAAAATTTGATTTACTCCTTAGAAACCAATCACTTACCCAAAGGATTGTACTTACTCTACTTCGAGATAGAAAATCAAAGAGGACTTAAAAAAGTGGTGAAGGAATAGATTACTTTCAAAAAAGTAGTAGTATTGGCATTTCAGCATTGGTGGAAAAGGTTGAGATGTGAGGAGATTATTTGGGAAATACAATAGTTTTTCGTAAATTTGTTTAATAAAAATTCATTAGATAATGGCATATCGCAATTTTACGAGTACAAAAATTACGCATGATTTGGGCTTGCAGTTGGTAAGTGTGGAAAGAATGTTTGATACTTCTGCCATTCCATTTATAGAGCCTTCTGCTTGGTTATTACGTTGCCTTATTATTGCTTCAGGCATGGCACTGAATACCGAAAAAGCAGTTTGTGAGCAGATAGTATCGCCTGTTTTGTCAGAAATAAAAGTGTTAAATGATAAGAAAATTCAGCTATTTTCAGGTGAGCAACTCAATGTAGATGCAGAAAGAGGTCTGAACGGGGAGGTGGATTTTATGTTTGCCAAATCTTGGAATGTATTGGAAATAGAAGCCCCTATTTTCTCGATAACAGAGGCAAAAATTAGTAAAATTAATAGAGGAATCCCACAGGCAGTAGCCCAAATGTACGGAGCAAGACTTTTTAATCAACAACACGATTTAGACACTCCTATTATTTTTGGTGCAGTAACGGAAGGTGAAAAATGGAAATTTTTGAAACTGGAAGGGCAATTTATTTATATAGATAACACCACGTATTTCATCAACGAACTTCCAAAACTACTCGGAATCTTGCAATATATCGTCAATTTGTCAATCTAATCTGTTAATTTTGCAATTATTTATCATTCATACATTAAAAAGATATGCCAGGCTCAGAATTATTTGGCGCGGAAGAGCGCAAAGAAGTAATGGACGTGATGGAAACAGGAATTTTGTTTCGCTATAACCACGACCAAGCTCGCAAGGGGATTTGGAAAGCAAGAGAATTTGAGAAGGAATTAGCGGAATTTGTAGGTGCAAAGTATGCTCACGTGGTTTCCAGTGGCTCTACGGCGGTTGCGACCATGATGGCGGCTTGTGGGATAGGTACGGGTGACGAGGTGATTGTTCCTGCTTTTACCTACATTGCCACGATTGAGGGCGCGCTTTTCAATGGGGCTTTGCCTGTTTTTGCAGAAATAGACGATACGCTTTGCCTCAGTCCAGAGGGCATCAGGGCAGCGATTACCTCCAAAACCAAAGCCGTCATGCTCGTACATATGTGCGGGGCGATGGCGCGACTGGACGAAATCGTGGCTTTGTGCAAAGAAAATAATTTGGTACTTTTAGAAGATACCGCGCAAGCACTTGGCGCAAGCTACAAGGGCAAGGCGTTGGGTTTGTACGGTGCCATGGGGACGTATTCTTTTGACTTTTTCAAAATCATTACCGCAGGCGAAGGTGGCGGAATAGTAACCAATGATGAGCAACTTTACAAAAATGCCGATATGTACGCTGACCATGGACACGACCATATTGGCGACAATCGCGGCATGGAAGCGCACCCAGTGTTGGGTTTCAACTACAGAATTAGCGAGTTGCACGCGGCAGTAGGATTAGCGCAACTGCGAAAAATCAATTATTTGCTCGAAACAAATAAAAAGAATAAAAAAGTGCTGAAAGATGCGCTCAGTAAATACCCTGAAATTACCTTTCGCTTTTTGCCTGACCCAGAGGGTGATTCAGCTACTTTTCTTTCGTTTTTCATGCCCAATGAAGAATTGGCAAGAACAACAGCGCGCGAATTTGCCAAAGCAGGCATTGGCGTAAACTATTGGTATGACAATAATTATCACTACCTCAGAAATTGGGAACACTTGAAGGAAATGAAAACGTTGGCTAAGATTCCTGTCGAGTTGCTGGGCAGCAGGCAAGACCTGAAAACCCTGCATCTGCCGCAGTCTGATTTGATAGTGGGTCGCTTGATTTCCATCGGGATTCGCGTAAGCTGGTCAGCAGAGGATTTGGAAGGCATAGTGGCAAAAATGGATACGATTTTGAAAGAGGTTTTGAGCAAGTGATGCTAAATTTATCCAGACTATAATCCTGAAGATTTTTTGTTAGATTTGTTTAAAACATCTTGCTATTACTTGCTGTTATGGTTTTAAAGTTTTGGTACGAAAAAATGTAGCAAAAGAATTTATCATTAATTTTATAAGTTTAAATAGTTACACAAAATTAATGTATATGATAGTTATAGAATAAAATATTGGTTATGAGGTATTTGTACGGTTCGCTGTTGCGATTAATTCATAATTTATAAAAATAATTCATAATTACTTATATTGTCTTTACTTTTGTAAAATAGCATAATTCTATTAATTTTGCTATTCAAAAAAAGAAAGGTTAACATCAAATAAAATTTCAATTAAGCATTTATATCCAATTCAAACAATTTTATGTCAGCAACAACAGTTATTATCGCTTCTATTGTAGCTTTCACAGTCATTATTGCACTGCTTGTACTTTTGCTTTTGTTTGCACAGGCAAAGCTGGTACAATCAGGAAATGTGAAAATCGTCATTAATGGTGATGAATCTAACCCAATCGTAGTGCCTGCGGGTGGCACTTTGCTCTCCACGTTGTCAGGTCAAAAATTATTTTTGCCTTCTGCGTGTGGCGGCGGTGGTACTTGCGCGATGTGCAAGTGCGTGGTCGAAGAAGGCGGCGGCGATGTACTCCCAACGGAAGTAGGGCATTTGAGCCGAAGCGAACAAAAAGAAAAAGTGCGCTTGGGCTGCCAAGTAAAGGTAAAGCAAGACATGAAGATTCGTATTCCTGAAGAAATTTTTGGTATCAAAAAGTGGGAATGTGAGGTCGTGTCTAACTACAATGTAGCTTCTTTCATCAAGGAATTTGTCGTAAGACTTCCCCCTGGCGAAACACTACACTTCGAATCGGGTGGCTACATTCAAATCGACGTGCCAGTCTGTAATGTAACTTTCAAAGACATGGAAATTGCGCCACTCCCCGATGACCCTGCGGGCAAGGACAAATTCAAGGCAGAATGGGACAAATACAAGTTGTGGGACTTGAAAATGAAAAACGAAGAACCCATTTTCCGAGCCTATTCTATGGCGAATCACCCTGCGGAAGGTGACATCATCATGCTCAATATCCGTATTGCTACGCCCCCTTGGGACAAGGCAAACGGCAGGTGGATGGCTGTAAACCCTGGTATATGTTCTTCTTATGTTTTTTCTCGCAAAAAAGGTGATAAAGTAACCATTTCAGGTCCTTATGGAGAGTTTTTCATCAAGAATACAAAACGTGAAATGATTTATGTAGGCGGCGGTGCAGGTATGGCTCCTTTGCGTTCTCATATTTTCCATCTTTTCCATACACTGAAAACGACAGATAGAAAGGTAAGTTATTGGTATGGTGGTCGTTCGCGCAGAGAATTGTTCTACACAGAGCATTTCAGAAAAATTGAAAAAGAATTTCCTAACTTCAAATACCACATTGCGCTTTCAGAACCATTGCCAGAAGACGGCTGGACAGTAAAGAAAGACATCAATGACAATGGAGGAGAAGGATTCACAGGCTTTATTCACAAAGTATTGATTGACAATTATTTATCAAAACACAGCGAGCCAGAAGAAATAGAGTTCTATTTTTGTGGTCCCCCAATGATGAACGCAGCCGTTCTAAAAATGTGTGATGATTTTGGTATCCCACCAGAAAATGTAGCTTTTGACGATTTTGGTGGATAGGATTAAGTAGTTATAAATTATTAGTTATAAATTATTAGTTATAAATTGTCTTACTGGTTCAAGGCCGTGCCTTGAACCTTTCTTATTTTTAAGCGTTACGCTTAAAACAGTGTATTAAATAGCTTTTTTAGATTGCTAAAACGCCGTTGCGTGGTGTTGAACGCTGTGTGCAACACCCGCAACGTAGCATTACATCTTTAACACCACCCTTTTTTATGATAATGTTTCAAATTAAACATAGAAATTTAGGTCAAACGCATAAAAGTATAAAAACATGGTTATGGATAGACATTTTGCAGATTAAAAAACGCCGTAGGTGTTAAATGTTGGTAGTGGAAAAACGATACAAATGTATTTCTACTCCGTTAGGAGTTGTATAAATAGTTGATTATGAAACTTCTAACGGAGTTTACGAATATCAAAATTACTATTTTTACCAACGTCAAACTCCTAAAGGAGTTTATGAACGATGAATTGTTAATATACTTATGAATGATTATCTTCATTCTTTATGGATTTGTATAGCTCCACCTGCTAAAGCGAGGGCTTATCTTTGACTACGCCTTTTAAGTTGTAATGGAATTGGCGTGGAACTTTATAAACCTTTTAGTGCGAGTCTTACGAGGCTTGCAGAGATGAGAGAATATTTTATGCTATCGCAACGGCGAACTGTCAATATTTAAGCCCTAACAGGCTTGTAAATTGTAGTTATTTAAGCATTTGTCTAATAATTTAGTTAATTAAAAAATAGAAATTAATTTCTTAACTAATTGAAAATCAAATTATTATAAAAATATTATGCGTTTACCTTGATAGAAATTTCTTATTTCCATCTTTATTTTTTACTTTTGTACCTGAGATTAGCCCTAATGGTGGAATTGGTAGACACGCTATCTTCAGGTGGTAGTGCCTTCAGTGGTATGGGGGTTCGAGTCCCTCTTAGGGTATTTTGATTAGTTCAGATAGGCTGACTCCATAGTAACGGTCAGTCTATTTGTGCTTATTAGGCGGTGATGTAGCCACTCAATCTTGGGCAGTTCGTACTCAAAGAAATAATAAAAAGCCGCCATCTTGCCTTCATAAAAATGGCGGTCATCTTCGCCCAAATTGGTTTTTCTAAGTGCTTTCTCTGACACTAATCCCTGAATAAGCCATTGCCACCCAATAGTTACAATGCTAAAATATTCCAAATAAAGTGTCGCATCAGCCAAGAAATTTTCGGGTTTGCCTTGTTTTGCCAAATCAGTGAGGTGAATAGTAACGGCGTGCAGGTGCTGAATAGCCTCTGCCAGTTCATGCTTTTGGATTCGTATGCCGCTTTCTTTGGGAACGGAAACAATGGTTTTTCGCATCTCGTCTATGAGCAAAGTCAGTGCTTTCCCTTCGTGCATCATCAGCTTTCTACCGAGCAAATCCAATCCCTGAATCCCCGTAGTGCCTTCGTGGATAGGGTGTATGCGCGTGTCCCTAAAAAACTGCTCAGGCGTGAAATCTTCCAAATAGCCATAACCGCCTAAGCACTGAATTGCTGCGCTGGTGGTCAAAATAGCCATTTCCGAAGGATAACTTTTGGCGATTGGTGTGAGCAAATCGAGCAGTAAGAAGTAGCTTTCTTTTTCCACTCCCTCACTCACTTTCTCCAAATCTGCATACAAACTGCACTGCAAAAGCAAGGAAAGAGAGCCTTCTATGACTGATTTTTGGAAAAGCAACATTCGCCTTACGTCAGGGTGTTCTATGATATTTACTTGCGCTTCTGCGGGATTTTTGGCGGAAAGCAACCTGCCCTGCGGTCTTTCTCTGGCATATTCCAAAGAAGCATAGTAAGCCCCCGAAGCAATAGAAATTGCCGACATACCCACGCCCAGCCGCGCCTCGTTCATCATTTGGAACATATAACTCAGTCCTTTGTGCGCTTCCCCTACCAAGTATCCCCTACAATCCTCTTTCTCGCCCATAATAAGGTGAGCAATGGGCGCGCCTTTATAGCCCATTTTGTGATACATTCCTGCTGTAATCACATCATTATTAACTAATTGACCGCTTTCCACGCGCTTTTGAGGAACTACAAAAAGCGAAATCCCTTTCGTACCTGCGGGCGCGCCCTTGATGCGCGCAAGCATGAGATGAATTACGTTATCTACGGCATCATGGTCGCCTGCGGAAATAAATATTTTTTGCCCTTTGATGAGGTAATCTCCACGTTCAGAAGGAGTTGCGGTCGTTTGTACGTCTGAGAGAGAGCTTCCCGCTTGGGGTTCGGTGAGTGCCATTGTGCCTTGCCATTCACCTGCATACATTTTAGGAATATATTGTTTTTTTAACTCCTCCGAGCCAAAATTGCGAATCAGGTTGGACGCGCCTGTGGTCAAAAAAGGAAAAATAGAAGCAGAATAATTTGCTGCGCCAAAAATAAAACCTATCAGATTGGAAATGACAAGAGGAAGTTGTTGCCCGCCTTCTTCATAAGTGGAAGTAGCTGAAATCCAGCCGCCTTCACCGTAGAGCTTCATCAGTTCTTTGACTTTGGGGTGAACGTAAATCTTGCCGTTGGTATAGTGAGGAGGTTTCCTGTCCATTTCAGAAAAATAGGGGTGTAAGTGCTTGTCTGCCAGCTGCTTGGCGGCTTCCAAAATCATGTCAAACGTTTCTTTGTTGTGGTCTTCATAATAAGTATATTTACCCAGCGAAGTTGCATCAAAAACTTCGTAAAGCAGAAATTGGATATTGCGGAAACTAAGATATTGTTTTGGCATGACAGTAAGGAAAATTAAAAATGTGCGTGCAAATTAGTGAAAAAATAAAAATATTTTCAAAATATAAACTTTTTTGGAAATATTTGCAATATTTTTGTAGTATATAGGTTTAATAGTTTTAGGTTAAACTTTCACGACTAAGTTACGATAATTAATATCGTTTCGCCCCCAGTGCTTATTTGAATTTATTTTACTCTCATCATAAGAATTAATTTGAGATTTAAGTTTTTAAAATCGAATTAATTTAACTACTTTTCTATTTTATTTAACATTTAATCTAACTCATTGCGACCATGAAAAGGTGCTTTGTTTTATCTTTATTGCTAACCATTCAAGTTTTTGCGGTTTCAGCCAGACAAAACCCAGACGCGTTGTCCACTATCAACATGGATAGTTTGGAAAGTATCATGCTCTCCTCCAAGGGCGACAAACACAAATTGGCAAATATTTATGAGAAAATGGGCAATATTTTCTATGCCAATGACGACAACCAGAATGCCATGCGTAACTACCAAGAGGCACTGAAACTCTACGAGGAGTTGAATGATGCCAAAGGGCTGGCGGCTCTGAACGCTGACCTTGGCGAGATGTACCTCGACCAGCGCAACTATACCAAGGCGTTAGAGTATTTCCGAAAATCGCTTACCAACCAAGAAAAACTGGCAGACCAAGCAGGTATCGTCAGAGCAACCCTGAAAATTGCTGAAATTTATGAGCAAAAAGGCGACATACGCACCGCACGCGAGTACAATCTCAAAGCACTGGAATCTGCGGAAAACTTGCGCGAAGAAAAGCTGATTGGCAATGCCCTGAGCAATTTAGGTGATGTTTTTGTGCAGTTAGGTGGCTACCAAGAGGCACTCCAATATACGCTTCGGTCTTTGGAAATCAAACGCGGTTCGGGCGATAAAGGTGGCATGGCGCATGTACTGACCACGATGGGCGGAATTTACACCAAATTGGGCGATTTTGAGAAGGCAACGACTTATTTCCAAGAAGGCTTGCTTATTGCCAAACAAATCAATGCGCGACAACTGGAATTGAACTTGTATCTTTCTTTGTTCGAATATCACGAATCAAAAGGCGATTTTAAAAAAGCATTGGATTACCACAAGGATTACACGATTTTGAAGGACAGCCTTTATAATATTGCCAGAGATAAACAAATGAACGAGCTTTCAGTGCGCTACGAATCGACCAAGAAGGAACGAGAAAACCTTGCCCTCCAGCAAAAAGTAAAGGAAGACCAAGCCTCTCTCCAAAGTAGGAATCAGTTATTAATTGGCACTCTGGTTGGGTTAGCTGTCGTTTTAGGACTTTTGGCGTTGATTTATCGCGACAATCAAAAGATAAAAAAACAAAATTCTTTACTCAAAAAGGACGAAATAGAAATCAAACGCAAAAATGAGGAACTGGAACTGCAACAAAAGGAAATCAGAACCCAACAAGCAGAAAATGAAACGCAGGACGCTGAATTGATAAAACGCAAAGAAGAACTGGAAGAAAAATCGGAACAACTCCATTTTGCCTATACAGAAATCAATGAAACGAATGCCGAGCTTCGCGAGCAAAAAGAGGCAATGAAACAGCAAAATGTGGAATTGCGTCATAAAAATATGCAAATCACAGAGAATATTCGCTACGCCAAAGACATTCAAGAGGTTTTCCTGCCCTCAGAAAAGCGTATGCAAGAGGCTTTTGCGGATTACTTTGTGCTTTCCAAACCCAAAGAAGTAGTCAGTGGAGATTTTTACTGGCTTTCTCAAAAAGAAGTGAATGGCAGTAAAAAAACGATTTTTGCGACTGCGGACTGCACTGGGCATGGTGTATCAGGAGCATTGGTTTCTACGATTGGGGGGAGTATTCTCAATCAGCTTATCAACGAACGTGGCATGACTGAGCCGCAAGAAATTTTGGTGGCACTAAACGATAATTTTATTGAAACTCTGCAACAAGAGCAAAGCAATATAGGCGATAGCATGGATATTTCGCTTTGTGTGATTGATTATCAAAACAAAAAAGTAGATTTTTCGGGAACTAAAACACCACTTTTCTATGTGCAAAATGGCGAAATTCACGAACTCAAAGGCAATCCTCGTCATATTGGAGGCTTGCATCGTCAGCGCAAACGCAATGTCAATTTTACGACCACCACGTTTGACTTTAATGTACCCACTACGCTTTACATGATTTCTGATGGTTATTATCACCAGTTTGGCGGGACACCTTTCCGTAAGTTTATGCGTGATAGTTTCAAAAAGCTGTTATTGGATATTTCAGCCAAAGATTTTTCTGAGCAAAAGCAAATCTTAGACGATACATTGACAGACTGGGTGAGCAATACGAGTGCGTCTATTTCTCCTTTCCCACAAATAGATGATATTCTGATAGTTGGGGTAAAGCTATAAATAAAAATGTGCTGTTAAAATACATAAACGCGTTAAATCATTTATATTTGCGATGTTTCACTCTGTTAAGTTTTTTCAACTTGATAGTGCATTATTATTGGAGAAGCAGCGTGAGGCAAAACTAATCAAAGACCTTGATAAACAATGTATTACAGCGATAAGTCAGTAGTCTTTTATGACGATAAATTTGTGAAAGCTAAGAAGGTAGCTTGCAGTCCTTTTGCCCAAACCCTACATTATGGATATGGTATTTTTGAGGGATTGCGTGCGTACCAAACTGCCTCTGGTGCTACTATTTTTAAGGCACGTGAACATTTTGAGCGCATGAAATATGCCGCCCAAAAATTATCAATTCCTCTTTCTTATACTGTCAAAGACTTAGAAAATATTGCGTATGACCTTTTAGACCAAAATAATTTCAAAGACGCATATATTCGCCCTTTGCTGTTTTGTCCTGACAATATGCGTCTTGCGTCTTCTCGCGAATCAATCCTTTTTATGGGGGCGTGGAAGTGGCCTCGTTATCTGGGGAATGAGTTGCTATCTACCTGTATATCAAGCATCGAACGCCCAAATCCCAAGTCATGCCCCGTAGATGCCAAAATTTCAGGTTTGTATGTAAGCTCTATCATGGCAACCAACGAAGCACGTAGCAAGGGCTACGAGGAGGCAATCATGCTCGACCAAAATGGCTTTGTGGCGCAGGCTTCGGGCGCAAATATTTTTTATGAAAAAGATGGCGAACTTTTTACACCTCCCGCAGGGCATATTCTCGCAGGCATCACGCGCAAGGTCATCATGGACTTGGCAAGGGAAAGGGACATCAGAGTTACCGAAAAACAAGTTACAATACAGGAATTAAAACAGGCAGATATGGCAATGCTCACTGGTACGGCGGTCGAGGTTGCCCTGATTGGCTCTGTAGATGAGGCAAAATTCAAGCGAAATGTCAAAAATAGCAAGTGTGGCGAATTAGCAAAATCTTTTGCGGATTTAGTCCATAGTGCCTTCGAGCCTGCTTATACGATTATCTAAAAAATATATGATAACTGCTTTATTATCAGCAAATTTGATGTAGAAACCACAAAAAACATAAAACCAGTGGTTACAAATACGAAAAACTCGTCATTTAATAGTATGAAACTCACGATTCTTGTTCTATTTATTGTATTTTTCGCTTCTTGCGCTGACGAATTGAGCTACACGCCCAAGCCCAAAGGTTATCATTATATTCCTTTGCCTACTGCCGAGTATGTTGCCTTGCCCGATTCGCTACCCTATCTTTTTGAGTATTCGGCGCACGCCAAGTTGCTCAACGACAGTTCCTATTTGGCTGACCGCTACTGGTTAGAAATTTACTATCCACAGTTCGAGGCGAATATTGACATTTCGTATAAGCCCATCAGTAGCCGCCAAGATTTCAAAGAATATGTAGATGACTGCTTCAAACTGGCGCAAAAACACAACATCAAAGCGCAGGCTATCAACGAGATAGTAGATAAAACGCCCAAAGGTTATACCAGTGTGGCGTATGAGCTGGAGGGAGATGTACCCAGCTATTTGCAGTTTTATGTAACGGATTCCACCAAGCATTTTTTGAGGACTTCCTTGTATTTTCCGACCTCTACCAAAGGCGACTCGCTTGCGCCCATTATCGATTTTATCAAAAAAGACATGAAACGAATGATGAGTACGGTGGACTGGAATACGAGCAGAAAATTTGATGCAAAGGCAAGAAAATTCAAGAAAACGGGCAGAAACAAAATAGAAGAAATCAAATAAAAAAACTTCACCAACTCCAAAGGTGCTGGCGAAGTCCACAAAAACCTATTAATAAACCTAAACTTACAATCGCAATAACGCTTGCTGCGTTACAACGGCGAATCATCTGTATTATCTATACAATAACTTGCACAGACAAAACTTAACCCTACTCATACTTCATAAACAAATGCAAATGAATCTATTGAACGAATTAATGATAACTCAAAATGTAAATATTTTCAGTTTTTTTAGAAGTTATAAGAATAATATCCCTTCTGTCCACCCTTCGTAACACCTTTCACAATTACTCGACCTCTAATTTTTTCCAATATCTTTGCTAATTCTTCGGGTGTTTCCACCGTTCTATTGTTAATCTCTGTAATGATAAATCCATCTTCCATGCCCATCTGTGCTATAAGCCCTCTGGCGTTGGTGATTTTGATAATTCTCACCCCATTTTCTATCCCAAACCTAATTCTTTCGCTTTTGGAAACAGTTTCTAAGTCTGCGCCAATCGTTTCAGCCCGATAAACCTCTTTCTTCACTACTTCCGTTGTTCCCTCTATATTGGTAAGTTGCAGTTGCTTTTCTGCTGACTTTCCCTCCCTACTGTATTGAACGTTAATTTTGTCGCCAGGTTTAAAATAACTGAGCTGTTCGTCAAAAGAATTTTTAGAATTAACATTTTTACCATTAATTTTCAAAATCACATCACCTCTTTTCAGCCCTGCCTTGTCCGCCGTTCCTTCTTTCTCAATATATGTAATCACAACGCCAGCAATGTCATTTAAGTTCAACTCTTTGTAAACTTCTTCGGTAACTTCGATGACATCTGCACCAATAAATGCTTTTTGTACCTGCCCAAATTGTTTTAAATCTGTAACTACTTTGGTTACAATATCTGAGGGAACAGCAAATCCGTAGCCTGTGTAAGAGCCTGTGCGTGAGAGGATTGCAGTATTAATGCCGACCAAATCTCCACGCAAGTTTACCAATGCGCCACCGCTATTGCCAGGATTGATTGCTGCATCAGTTTGGATAAAAGACTCGATAGGGAACTGACCTTCCAAGATATTGATATTGCGCCCCTTAGCACTGACTATTCCCGCCGTAACCGTAGAAGTCAGGTTAAATGGATTGCCCACTGCCAGTACCCAGTCGCCCACGCTTACCGTTTCCGAAGGAGAAATCTTGACAAATGGCAGGTTTTCAGCCTCTACTTTGAGCAAAGCCAAATCAGTGGAAGGGTCTGTACCTCTGATAGTTGCCTTGTAGGTGCGCTTGTTATGCACTACCTCTATCTCGCTTGCGCCCGCGATGACGTGGTTATTGGTAACGATATAGCCATCTTTGGAAAAGATAACTCCCGACCCAGAGCCAACTACCTTGTTTTCAGCACCTTCACCACCAAAAAACATATCAAACCACGAATATGAACGCTGGTTACGGCTTGCAGTCTTGATATAAACGACCGAAGGTGTGCTTATCTTTGCCGCTTCTACAAAAGAGGGGGCTTCTCCACTGCCTTTGTAGGTATAATCAACGAAGTTTTCAGTGGTAGATGGTCGGTTTTCAGCGTTTGAATGCTTCGTGAAAAAGGAATCACTGGCTTGCTGGGTTGCTTGGAAAGTAGAAAAGGTATATGCGCCCAAAAAGCCCGCCAACCCGCCTACAAGTAAGGTTTTAATCGTCTGTCGCATAGGATTCATTTTTTAAATTTTACAGTTTTTATACAAATTTGTTAAAGAATAAAAAAGGCTAAAAAACAAAGATTCAAAGTTTTAAATCAGATAGATAGCTAATAAAAACTACTTTTTTTTCATTTGTTTCTTTTACAAAAATAACGAAATAATCCTATATTGGTTTATTTTTGCTTGTTAAATTTTATTAAAGATAAAAAGGACGTAATCATTTGTTTATTAAAAAAAAATAAATAACTTGGAAGGTTATAAAATGATGATTAAAAATATGAAAAATGAACAAATTACCATCAAAGACATTGCTAAAGTCTTAAATATATCCACTTCTACTGTATCGCGCGCATTGCGTAATCACCCTGACATTAGCGATGAAACCAAAAAAGCGGTAGCAGAATTGGCAAAAGAAATGCAATATCACCCCAATTCTATTGCGTCGAGCCTGCGAAACAAACGTACTGAAACCATCGGCATCATCGTCCCTGAGATTATCCATACTTTTTTTGCCTCTGTGATTTCGGGGGTGGAAGAGGTTGCCTATCAGGAAGGCTACAAGGTGATTATCTGCCAATCCAATGAGTCTTACAAAAAAGAAATCATCAATATCCAGACCCTCATCTCGGCGCGTGTCGATGGGATTTTAGTATCTATTTCTAACCAAACCACGCAGTTTGACCATTTGGAGTTGGCTTTGCAGCGCAAAATTCCGTTGGTCTTTTTTGATAGGGTTTGCGAATCCTTAGACACTTCCAAAGTAGTGGTAGATGACTTTGAGGGCGCAGTGCAGGCTACAAAATACCTCATAGAAACAGGCTGTAGGCGGATTGCCCACATTGCGGGTCCTCAAAACTTAGAGATTTGTAAACAGCGCAAAGAAGGATATTTGGCGGCTTTGCGCGAATATGGCTTGGCTATGGAGGACGATTTGGTGGTGGAGTGCAACTTAGACCAGCACGAGGCGATGAATGCCACCGAAAAACTGCTGCGCTTTCCACAAAAACCAGATGCTATTTTTGCAGTAACTGACCCTGTGGCTATTGGCGCGCACATTGTCATTAGAAAACATGGGCTAAAAATACCTGAACAAATCTCACTGATGGGTTTTACTAATGATGCAGTTTCTGAAATTATAGAGCCATCTATTACCACTATGGCGCAACCTTCCACAGAGATGGGCAGGATAGCTACCACCCAACTCATTCGCCAAATCAAAAACAAAAATACGCCACACGAACGCTTGGTGCTGAAAACAAACTTGATAGCAAGAAATTCGACTTTAAAAAAATAGAGTACAAAATGGCTAAGTGGCAACCTAAAATACACAAAAATTTAACCTATTTCGTGTATCATATTTCTTTGGATATTCGTTATTAAGTTACGTAAGTGATGTTTTTGCATTTTATTTTTACTTTTAATGCAATTAATCATTTGAAAATCAATAACTTAAACTAATTTTTCAAACAAAATATACATTTGATAATGAAGATACACTACTGTTCTTTTGCTTTCCAATCTTTTTTTGTTCTCTTTTTACTGCTCACCTTATTAAATCAAAAGCCCGTTTTTGCCCAAGAAAAACCCGCAGAACTCCTCCAAATCGAGGATTTTTTCAAAGCCTCTTTGGAAGAATTGATGAATGTGGGCATGGTTTCAGCTTCTCAGAAAAAACAAGGTGTGTTAGAAGCTCCTGCCAATGCCTATGTGATTACTGCTCAACAGATTAGAGAGAGGGGCTACCGCAATTTGCTGGATTTGTTAGAGGATATTCCAGAAGTAGATGTGCAGAGAAATGTAAATCCTGATACACGCAACATATTGTCTATCAGGGGTGTAGCTGGTAGTGAAAAGTTGCTTATTCTTTTGGACGGCTTCCGAATCACGCCTGCTACTGGTGATACCTATACGATAGGGCATAACTTTGCACTTGCGGACGCGCAGAGGGTAGAGGTCGTGATAGGTCCCGCTTCTGCGCTGTATGGTGTGGACGCGTTTAGTGGCGTAGTAAATATCATTACTGCCACAGAGAGAGGCTCGCAATTTAAGTCTGGCGGGCGCGTGTCAAGTATGTTTGGGAGTTTCAATACTTCTGATAATCAGTTATTTATGCGAATGAAAGCAGACAAACTGCGGATTTCGCTTTCTGCTTCGGGCTATTTTTCCAAAGAACCCAACTATGCACAGGCATACCCCAATGACTTCGGCTGGTATAATCATGCCTTCAAAGACAAGGGGTTTGTATCACTCTCTCCGCAAATTAATCGAGTAAATCGCTACCCACCCTTTGGGCGACAGCCTGATTTTACGGGAGATTCGCTGACAGGCTCATTTCAAATGCCTACGCAAGCGCGCTACATACACCCGCAAGTCAATTTTGGAGATTTTACCGCAGGTTTCGTACACTACTACGAAAGGCATAGCAGTGCTTATGGTTTTCAGCCTCGCTATACCGCCTACGAACCTAATGCTTTCATGGCTCGTTCGCACCAAATCATGTATTTTCGCCATGACTTTACCTCTTTTAATCAAAAGTGGCAATTAAGTTCTCAGCTTTCCTATAATTTTTACCAAATCAGTCCTCAAAGCAATTTTTTTGGTGCTATTTCTCGCTGGCAGAGAGGCTATCCGTACGCTAATGGTCAGAGTGTGAGGCTTCAAGAACAATTTTCTTATACAGCGTCTAACAAACTCTCGATGGTAGCGGGCTTTGTTTTAGAAAATATCGTAGCTGTACCGCGAACACCGCCCTTGCCTAAGCCCTTAGACCCTTCACAGCCTTTCCAAGACCAAGATTTGTACCTTATTGGCTCAAAGGTGTTTGAACCTTTTTTCCTGCCTGTGGGGATTCGAGATTTGGCAAAAGTGGCACAAACGCCTGTGATTCCTTTTTATTTGAACTACCAGAATTATGGTGGCTACATACAAACACAATACCAGCCCGCAAAGTGGGTAAACCTCACCCTTGGAACACGTTATGACTACAATACACGCTTTGGTGGAAGCATCAACCCCAGAATTGGCGCTGTACTAACACCTCATAAAAAGTTGAATATCAAACTCTTATACGGTACTTCTTTCTTAGCTCCTTCACCTGAAAAAGCGTTTCGCCAAGATGGTTATATCTCTAACATTTTGTATTATTCACCAAATTCTTCGCGCCCTACAGGTGGAATGTTGCTGATTTTGGACAATGCCCGACTGCCCAACCGAGATTTGCAGCCTGAAAAACTACAAGCCATAGAAGGCAGTATGAATGTGCTGATAACCAATAATTTATCTTTTAACGTGGGCATAGCTTATACCGAAGTCAATAACTTGATAAACCAATTTGCCAATGCTGATTCGCTGAGATTGTACGAGCCTACCGCTTTTTGGCGACGCTACCAAGACCCGCGCTTAGACGCTGAAATTTATCGCTTAGAAACCTCTCGCAATGAGGGCAACCTCAATACGACGACCCTCACAGCGCAGGTCAATTTCCGTATTCCCTTGGGCAAGTGGCACTTGGACGGTTTTGTGGGTTATAGCTATGTGGGCGGTCAGTTTGTACGCCCAAGGTTTACAGGAAGTTCATATTTTGCACTTTTTGGCAATAACATCAGAAATGGATTTTCCAATGATGACCTCTTAGACCTTTATACAGATACGATTCCAGCCCAATCAGGTGGCGTAATTTTACATTCACCTCATTCCTTAAAGTCCGTTTTGACGCTGGCTCAGGAACGTTTTAGCCTGACTACGAGGCTGTTAGTTGCTGGAAATGCAGGAAGTATCGGCTCAAACTGGTGGGGATACACAGGCTACCAAAGCCCACTATATGCTCGCCTGAATGTAACAGCAAGGTACAACCTCAAAACCAAGAAAAAATATAATTTTTCTGTGTTTGCTACCGCCGAAAACTTACTGGACAATAGATATTATCATACCAGTTTTGGTAGAGATGACACCATGCCCTTAGTCCCGCAAGACCCCAGAAGAATTTTGGGTGGCTTGGAAATCAATTTTTGATATTTTTAGGTAGTTTTCAGCTTGTAGTTAGTTTTTTCAAGGAATAAGATTTATCTAATTTTTGAAAACTTGCAAAATGAAGTCTTAAAACTTCGTTAGGAGTTAAATATTGGTAGAAAATAAATGCCAAAACATACAGCAACTCCGTTAGGAGTTGGATAACATTAAACTCCTAACGGAGTTTGTGAGCATCTTGATAACTATTTCTACCAACATAAAAGTCCTACGGACTTTAAGGCACAAACTACGAGTGGATGGAACTACTTATCTCATAGACAAGAGAATAAAATTCTTTTATGCTTATAAAGATAAAGAGGTTATTCCAATTTTTCGTAAGTCCTAATTAATTTTAACTTCACACTAATACAACGCCCAAACCCTTTTGGTGTGTGAGAAACATCTCGCCGTTTTCGAGGACAAAGCCGCCCTGCGCGACATCTTTGGCAAGGTCAAAACTGCCATCTAAGTCTATGTAATGTGTTGATTCCGAAGAAAACGCCAAATGCAAGGCAGCAGAAATACTGACTACGCTTTCATCATTGCAGCCCCACATCAATTTCATGGAGGCGCGCTGGGCAACCGCCATGATTTTTCTTGCCTCAGTTAGCCCACCTGTTTTCATCAGTTTGATATTAAAAATGCCACAGGGAAGCGGTCTTTGGGCGATTTTGAAAGCACTTAGCTCATTGGTCAGCGATTCATCTAATGCCAGCGACTGCTTGATGTTGGGGGGCAAAGTCCTCATTTCATCTATCAAATGCGCTGACATGGGCTGTTCTATTAGCTCCAAGCCTAACTTTTGGGTTCTTTCATAAAAACCCATAAATTGTGCTTTTGAGTAACCCTGATTAGGGTCTATCCTGATTTTAATGCGTTTACCTACCCACCTGCGAAGTTTGAAAAGTCGTTTGATGTCTTGCTCCATGTCCAGCCCCAGCTTGACTTTCAGGATTTTAAACCCTTTTGTGATGTATTCTTCTGCTTCTTCGATGGTTTCTTGTGTGTTTTTGATGCCAATCGTAATCGAAGTAGGCAAAGATTGGACTTTTTGCCCCCAAATCTGGACTAAGGGTTTATGCACAGACTTGGCATAAAGGTCGTGAAGGGCGATGTCGAGCGCGGCTTGGCTACCCACACTTTGGGCAAAATGAATAGAAGTTTCATAGCAAAGCTGCTGGAAATACTTGATTTCTTTGCCTATCAGCCAAGAAAAATCATGCTTTTGCAGGGCTTCAAAAGCCTCCTCTACTGACTCCCCTATCACGTCTTTGGAAGGGCAGGAAGTACCAATCCCTACCTCGTGTGTGTCTGTCTGTAAGATGACCAAAATATTCTCTACCGAGCTAACTGTTTGGTAAGCAATACTATACGGGCGGGTAAGTGCCAAGTTTTCCTTGCTAATGATGATATTGGTGATTTTCA
>JAAFJS010000329.1 GCA_013298985.1 Cytophagales bacterium | reverse complement strand
ATTTAACTTATGGCTTAAATGAGGTAAAACATAGTTCGTAAAATCACTCTCCAAAACGTAAACGGGTAACTTATTCATAGTATATATTTTTTTGTAAATATAGTTAAATTTCAACTAAACAAGTCCAGTATGACAATTGGGGCAAAGTTCAAATAATTCCCCCTCACCACCAAAAGTTGATTTTGGTAAAACATGATGTTCTTCCAAATAAGCCCACTTCTTACATTTCTGACAAGGTGCGTATTTCATCTTTACTACATTTCTACTGGTTGCCTATTTATAAATTCAATAAATTGGTGGCTGTTTTCATTCACCTTCCCTTTAAAACTAAACATCATTGCACCTGTGTTTTCTGCAATATATAAGGCTGGTGAAACTAAAAGTTGGTAGGGTGCATTGCTTTCCAAAAATATAGCCAAACAATCCAAAATTTCTTTGAGAATTAATTTATCTTTTATTTGCAAAAAACATATTAATAATTTTTTAATATCTTGACTTTGTGATTGTTGGGCTGGAATTACTTTTACTGAAAACCATGCCTTCGAACTATTTTCTTCTACATTAAAAGAATGATAGATTCTCCACTCCACCTCCGCCTCTGCCGTTGCGGGTGTTATTTTTGCTAATTCGTGTGCCAGTGCATCTTTTTGCGCTTGGGGTACACTTGCCAAAATGGTTTCGAACTTTGTGATAATTTCTGCTACCTCCATGTTTTTCAGGATTTTATGGTTTTTCTACCAAGTTTTTCAAAATAGACAACAAAATATACAAGACAATGATGAGTGGAATTGCCGCAAATTTAAACGCTATGAGCAAGATTACCGAACAAATGAGCAAAATATACTTGAATTTATTATGCTCAAAGTCAAAACGCTTGAATTTGAGGGCAATCAGGGGCAGCTCGGCAATGAGCAAGAAAGGCATGACTATCATTATCGCATAAAGTAGATACAAGTGCTTCGCAATGTCGGCAAATTCGGTATGATAATGGGCTATTAGTGGCAGAGAACCTATCAAAAGCGCATTGGCGGGCGTAGGAACACCTATAAAGGAATCAGTCTGGCGCGTGTCAAGATTGAACTTTGCCAAGCGAAGTGCAGAAAATATAGCAATAAAAACTGCACCATAAGCCTGCATCATACCGCCCTCATTCTGAGTTAGTTTGTATAAAATAAGCGCAGGTAGTACGCCAAAGCTTACCATATCTGCCAGCGAATCCAGTTCCTTTCCAATCGGGCTGGACACCTTCAATGCCCGCGCCACAAAGCCATCAAAAAAGTCAAAAATAACGGCAAAAAGTATAAAATATGCCGCCCACCACAGCGACCACTCAAAGCAACAAGTGATGCCCAAGAAACCGCACAGTAAGTTGCCACAAGTCAAGGCATTAGGAATATGTTTTTTCATAAAAATTAATGTATTAAGACAAAAATTTAATTACTTTATATTTACTTGATAATGAGTATTTTAGTAATAATATAAGAATTTTGTTTTCTTCATTGAGTAAGTAATTAGGCAAATTTAACCATTCTTTTAAGCTGTTAGCCTCCACACTTGCAGTGCGCCCGTAAAACGGTGGGTTATAGATTTTAACTAATTGATTATCTTCTATTTAACACACCCTTTTAAGGGTGTGAGCTAAGAACGAACAATTTTGTTGAATTACTTAACACCTCACTTAATTGCTTTAAGCCATAGTTTTAGAAAGTATATTATGTAATTATTTCTCAAAACTATGGATTTTTCATACTTTATACAGGTTTTTGCCCAGATACAATATATATTTTTACTAAACTATCTTTTATTTGATAATTTCTCTTTTTAATAGTTGAGTTTCTTTTTTTAAATTATTGTTTATCAGTTAATTACTATAAAAACTGTATTAAAATCAAAAAAACAGGTTACTTTCTATTTGAAAGTAACCTGTTTTTTGCTTAACTAATTTATTTTCGGCATTGTAAGCCTTTTGTGCGGAATGGACGGGACTCGAACCCGCGACCTCCTGCGTGACAGGCAGGCATTCTAACCAGCTGAACTACCACTCCGTTTAGCTTTTTTAGAAAAGTGTTGCAAAGGTAACATCTTAAATTTACTTCTCCAAAGGTTTGCCTCAAAATTTTTGAAATTTTTATTATTTATTGGCTGTTTTCATCTCTGGCACTTTGATTTTGTTACTTTTATCAATGCCTGACAAGATTTGGATGTTGATACCATCAGAAATTCCTGTTTTGATAATACGCTTTTCAAATACCTGCGGCGAAGAAGTTTCAACCTCTACGAAAACGCTGTCTTTCTTGCCAAATTGCAACATACTTTCTTTGATTGCCAACACGCTGTCTTTTTGGTCAAGGACAATATCAGCATTGGCACTATAACCTGCACGAATAAAATCACTTTCGCTTAATAATACTTTTGCCTTGATTTGGAACTTGATAGCACCTTCTTCGGTAACGCCTTTGGGAGAAATAAACTCCAATTTTGCCTTAAAAACCTTGTCTGCAATCGCCCCAATGGTTAGGTTTAAATCCATGCCTTCTTTGATTTTGCCTACTTCTGATTCGTCAACTTTGCCTTCAAAAATGAGGCTATTCATGTCTGCCACAATCGCAATCGTAGTGCCTTCGTTAAAATTGTTGCGCTCGATGACTGAGCTACCAACCTTCACTGGCACGTCAAGCACCATGCCATCAACGGTGGAAAAAATATCGTTAGAAATACGACCTGAGTTTTGCATCACATTTTGAAGGGAGATGTCCAATCCTCTTTCTGCACGCGATAATTCCTCTTTTCTCATATTAAACTCGGTCAGGGCGCGTTGATATTCTTGCTGAGAAATCGCTTTTTGTGCTAAAAGTTTTTCTTGGCGGTCTTTCTCAATTTGAGCATTTTCAAAACTTACTCTGGCAGTTTGTACAGAACGTTCACCTTCATTGATAGTCCTCAAATCATTATTTTTCCCTGACAAATTCTGCACCACGCGTACTTTGGCGATGAGTTGCCCTGCCTTGATGGACTGCCCAGCTTCCACATACAAGACCTCAATAATACCAGAAACCTGTGGCTTCACCGTTACCTCACGCTTAGGAACGATAGCACCTGTGGCTACTGTTTTCTTGGTAATATTAGCCTTGAAAGGTGTTTCTGTTTTGTAAATTACGGTTGGAGTACTTGATTTATTGATGAAATAATAAACGAGCCAAACCGTTCCTGCGGCAAGCCCTGCCAAAAAAAGGAATAAAAATGTCCTTTTTGCTACCTTGCCAACAGTGAGGCGTTCTCTTTTTGTTCTTTCCTGTGTAGGAATTTCTTTGACTGTTTTTTCCTTTTTTTCTAATGTAATTTCCATTTTAAGATTGGTTTAATTTTTTTTAACGCCTTTTTTTGTCATCGAGCATCGTATCTACTTTGAGCAACATTTTGTTCATCACAGATTTAAAGTTTTCTTCCAAAGGCACTTCCTGCTCTTTGCGCTGAAAATTATTGTATGATGATTGATACTGACGTTGGTTTAGTTGTGATTGTTTGTGTTGGTTTTGTAATTTTACATAGTTTTCCATCAAAGTTGGGTCGGCATTCGTAACGATAACTTCGAGGTTTTCGAGGCGTTGCCTCATCTCCTCATTTTCACCTTTGAGTTGTAGAATATCTTTGTTGCTCAGGCTGTACTTACCTCTGCCTGTGATGATTTGTAGCCCTTTGATGAACGTCCAGCTCAAAATCCCAATGATGGGCGTACCAAATATAAAAGTGATAGCGATGATGTCTTCCATAGTTTTTTGTCTTAAAATATTTTGAATGAATTAATTGCTGTTGTGGAAACTGAGTGAAGAAATCAGCTTCTCATACACTTTTGCCAATTAACATACCAAATAATGTAAGTATTTAATAATCAAATAAATACAATATTTATTTTTTAAAATCTGTGCGAAAACGAACAGTAGGCTGTACGGCGTAGAACATTTTGTTAAAAAGATGTAAAAGTAATAATAAAGGTTGCTTGGCTTGGAGAAGATATTTTTTCATTTTCATTAGAGGATTAATTCAACTAATTTTGCATCACAAATACCTCTAAAAAAATATTTTTGGGCAAAATTTTACTATTTTTGATAAAAAATATAAGCACTATGGCACGCAAAAAAAATTCAGACCAAGAAGAAGTAAAAGGCAAACAATATAAAGAGGGAGATTTGATTTTATTATTCAAACTCAAAAGAATTGCTACTTATTATACACCATTGATGCAAGAGTGGCTTGAAGTAGAGAATCCCATACTTGATATGGTAGAACAGGGGTTATTTGACCGCAAGCTTTTTGAGGCACAAGACAATTTATCAGGCTGGAGTGAAGAAGATTTAAAAGTGAAATATATTACTTATATCATAGAATTAGGGCATTTGGTGGGTGGAAATGGAATTGTTACTTTTTTTGACAAACTAATTTCGGCAACTGTGGAGGGAACAAAACTTACTGTAAAATCTGATTTTATGGTAGCAAAAGGCATTTTAGATGTATTTAGTTCCCCTTATTTTCACTTTCAAGAATACAAGCCCAATAAAAACCCGTCAGGAGATTCTATGGCGCAGCTTTTAGAGGCTTTTCTGATTGCACAGCAGGAAAATCAAAATGGAAAACCTTTGTATGGGATAGAAGTGATTGGCAAACAGTGGAATTTTGTGGTTATGGAAGGCAAAGAATATTGTATATCAGGTAGTTAT
>JAAFJS010000328.1 GCA_013298985.1 Cytophagales bacterium | reverse complement strand
AGCAGTACAGACCAATCACCTTTTAAATATTATTTAGCCAATAGTCATGGGATTAGTATTATTCTTCAGGTATTATCAAGTATCTTTTATTTAACTTTATTGTTAGTTGAGTAGAAAATATTAATAAGAATTTATTTTTAGGGTTCTTACAAATTACCTTTATCAATACAGATAAGCGTTTGGAAATATTCAACTTCTTAAAAAATAAATGAAAAAAGGACTATTTTTCTTTGTCATAGTAATAACAATTTTAGTCCTGTATATGGAGATTAAGAGCATTGACAAGGTAAATTTTTATCAAAACTACTCACCTTTAATATTTGTCTATCTATTTATTTCTGGCTTTTTATACAATACCTCAATTTTTATTGGTTTAAACCGCTGTAGAATAAATTATTTAGCGTTTCCTATTACATATTTTCATACCGTATTGATTAGATTAAAGCATAGTTTATTTAAGCAGGGCTTGCTGTTGGTAAACTTTTTTACAATCACCATATTTCTGTATGATATAAATATTACTTACCAGATTGTTATCTTTCTCATTACCAATATGATAATCCTCTCAATACACTTTTTTTCAATTAGCTTGTGGGATTTTATGGAAAACCAAAATGTGAGCAAACACTACTTACCTATATTTATGATTTCTTTATTTTTACCTAATGAGTTTTATATTGAAATTGTAAGTAATAATCGTGAATTATCAATAGTGCTGATTGGTTTGTTTTTTATGATTGGACTAAATGCAATTAGTTTATTTTTAATAAGTATATCGAGTCAAAAATGGCTAAAATAACCAAATACCTTACAACATTTAGGCTTTTTGTGATGCTTATACATTGTAATAAAACAATATATATTCTTTTGCTATGTTACGTTGTTATTATGTTTCTGCTGTTTAAAGAACAGCCAATCTCTTTTATCATGCCCGTATTTAGTATTTCATACATTTATAATTATACCATCTTTTATACTGATATGAATCAAAATTTGAGATTGTTGAAAAAAGTTTATAGTGTTGATTATGAATTATTTAGCCTATTAAAAATACTATTTATCTACATTTTAAATATGATTATTATTTCCTGTTTACTCTTTTTTAAGGAATCTACCTTGTTAATCATCGTAGGGATTACATCTTATAGTGCATCTTTTTTACTTTTCTCAGTAATTTATTTTTCTCGTTATGTTTTAAAAAGCTCAAAATGAATAGATTAGTTGAATTTAAAGGTATCAATAAAAGTTATGACAATAAAGCTATATTATCCAATTATTCTTTTGTTACTGATGAGTATGAATTTCTCTCCCTCATTGGCAATAATGGCTGTGGTAAGTCCACCACTATCCATATTCTGTGCAATCTGATAAACTATGACAGTGGAGAAGTGCTATTTGAAGGGAAAAAAGTTACGCCAAACTACGTTTCATACAAGAAATATTTGGGAATTGTACTGAGTAAGCCTTATTATGTAGAGGAGTTTAATGTGATAGAATACTGGAAGTTTGTGTGTAAGTTCCAAGAAGTGCCTAAAAATGAGATAAATCAGCGCATAGATGACTTGGTAAACTTGCTCGAACTGAACGAGCATACCAAAAAACCGATTAAAAACCTTTCTTCGGGTAACCAGATGAAGGTTTCGCTGGGCGGCGCATTGATACATAATCCCAAAATATTGGTATTGGACGAGCCTTTTGTGAACTTGGACATAGGCACTACGGAAAAAATCATGAATATTCTCAAAGGCTTTAAAGGAAAAAAGACTGTTTTCATTACTTCCCATCAGCTGGAATTGGTAGCTGACCTTTGCGATAGGTTCTTGGTAATGGACAAAGGGCGTATCGTAGCGGAACTGAATAAGCAAGATTATGAATCACTGGACGCACTGAAAATCCACGTAAAACAGTTTTTGGTCAAAGAAGATAATCATTTGAATTTGAGTTGGTTAGGGTAAAATTTATACATTTATGAAACTCTTACAAACCACCTTCATCAATACAGACAAGCGTTTTTTGTTTGTACTGATATGTTTATTTGCATCATTGCTTACCTACCTTTCCCAAGCGTTTTTCATCACCGAAGAACTTTTTTACTATTCTTTGGGCGAGCAGGTAGCAATGGAACGCTTTGAAAAACTATGGGCTGAGTCGCAAAAGTGGGCATGGGTGGGCTATGCTTTTGTGCCTGTTTTATACTTGGTCAAGTTTACACTGGTAAGTTTTTGTATCGTTACGGGTGCGCTATTGGCAAATGTAAGGATTGGCTTCAAGCGTGTATTTCAGGTAGTTTTGGTAGCAGAAGTTATATTTTTACTGCCTTCTATTTTGCGTTTGGGGTGGTTTGCCTTTGTACAGACAGACTATGATTTGGTAGAGATGCAGTCATTCATGCCTCTTTCCCTTGCCAATCTCTTTGATGTAAAGGAGTTGGAAATTTGGTGGGTGTATCCTTTTCAGTTGGCGAACTTGTTCGAGGTAGCGTATTGGTTTTTGCTTGCTTACGGCTTGCACCTGCATACGCAGCAAGCGTACGAAAGTATGCTTCGTTTGGTGCTGAGTAGCTACGGAAGTGGGCTACTGCTTTGGGTGGTGCTGGTGATGTTTTTGAATGTGAATTTTTCTTAATAGCCTCACCCCCTGCCCTTCTCCTTCTGAGAGGGGAGAAATTCCCTTCCCAAAAGGGGAAGGGCAGGGTTGAGGTATAAACACAAAAAATGAAAAAATATATCATTTTCTTTCTCGTTTTTAGCCTTGCGTTGGGCGGTTTTTACCTGATAAGTAGGAAGGCAGCAGAAAAAGTACAGGCAAAAGAAAAAATACAAACCATGCCCAATTTTAGCTTTTTGGCACTGGACAGCACCGTTTTTTCTGCGGCTGATTTGGCAGAGAGAAAAACGATTTTGATGTATTTTAACTCTACCTGCGAGCATTGCCAGTACGAGGCAAGCCAGATAAGCGAGCAGATAGATAAGTTCAGCAAAGTAAACTTACTTTTTGTATCAGAGCAAAATTTGGCAGAAATTCGTACTTTTTCTGAAAGATATAACTTAGATAAGCAGGAAAATATCAAGTTTCTCAAAGCCCCAGACAATGGTTTTTACAAAGTTTTTGGCAGTAGCCCTATTCCAAGTATTTTTATCTATAATACTGATAAACAATTAGTTAAAAACTATAACGGGGAAACAAAAGTGGAATTACTAATGACTGATTAGTAATTACTAATAACTAATGACGAATAGAAAAATCTGGAATAAAGAATCACAAATAACAATAAATAATCGACAACAAGCAACTAACAATGAATTCATCCTACCTCAAAAAAACTTTTACTCCCCAATTAGAGAGTTCGGACTGTGGCGTGGCTTGCTTGCGGTCTGTGGTGCGTTACTACGGTGGCGATATTTCGCTGGAAAGACTGCGAGAATTAAGCGGTACGAATAAGCAGGGAACTACACTTTTGGGCCTCTACCAAGCAGGGCAGCAGCTGGGCTTAGAAACCGAAGGCTATACCGCCGAGATAGAAAACCTCAAAGAGCAGCAAAGCCCTGTTATCCTTAATGTACTGATAGAGAGCCAAATGCAGCACTATTGGGTGTGCTATGCTTATGATGACAAAAAAGGCTTCTTGATAGGCGACCCTGCCAAAGGCTTAGGTTTCTATACAGAGCAACAGGTCAGCGAAGCATGGCAGAGCAAAAGCCTGCTTACCCTCAATCCTACGGAAAAATTTGAAAAGCAAGAAAGCAAAAAGCGTCAGCAGTGGGTCTGGCTCTGGGACTTGGTGCAGGAAGACCTCACCTTATTGCTTATTTCTGTGGTCTTGGGTGTTGGTATTGCAGGTTTGGGCTTATCTACTGCTATTTTCTCACAAAAATTGATAGACGATATTTTGCCTTCCCAAAACCAAAGCAAGCTGATTTATGGGGTGTCTTTATTGGCTTTTTTGCTCTTGGCTCGCACAGGCTTGGGCTATTTGCGAGGATTCCTGCTTAACAAACAGAGTGCAGACTTTAATAACCGCATTACTAACCGCTTTTTTAGCCTCTTGCTTTACCTGCCTAAGCCTTTTTTTGATACTCGGAAAACGGGGGATTTGGTAGCTCGTATGAACGATACAAGGCATATCCAAAGTACAATTAGTTTTTTGGCAGGAAACGTGATAATTGATGTTTTGGTGGTGAGTATTTCCACTTTTTATATTTTTCAGTATGAGGTGGCTATTGGCTTTATTGCCCTGCTAAGTTTTCCTATTTACTTCTTACTCATGCGTTTGTACCACAAAGACGTGAGAGATAGCCAAAGAGATGTGATGAGTGCGTATGCCAAAAATGAAAGCAACTACATAGATACGCTTCAGGGCATTGCTACTGTAAAATCCATGAATAAAGAGCCTCTTTTTGAGCAACTTACCAAACTCATTTATGGCTTTTTTCAGCAAAAAATTTATGCACTTGGTTTGGTGCGTATTCGCCTCAGCTTTTGGGCGGAGTTGGGTAGTGTACTTTTGATAATTATGGTGATTGCTTATTGTGCTTTTTTGGTCTTACAAAAATCTCTGCAAACAGGTGAAATGATGGCAATATTGGGTATTGTGGGCAGTTTGATTCCTTCGGTTAGTCGCTTGGCTATGCTCAATATAGAACTCCAAGAGGCAAAGGTAGCTTTTGATAGAATGTTTGAATTTATTGGCTTAAATCCTGAATATCAAGTAGTTACGGTGGTGGGGG
>JAAFJS010000327.1 GCA_013298985.1 Cytophagales bacterium | reverse complement strand
CCAAAAGTGAAAGCAGAACCGCAATGCCCTGCGTGAGGTACATTACCTCAAAAGGTACGGCTGGAAGCGCAATTTTGAAGTAGATGAAGCTACTCGCCAAGACTGCACTCACCACTTGGGCCGCGGTTGCTGTCCAAGTAGCAAAGATTTTACTACTGCGGTTTGCCTCTAAAAAGGTCTTATTGCCAAACATGGCGCGCGCCTCTGCAATGTCTGTGCTTTGGGAAACTTCATGCAAAAGTGCATTTGCTTTGCTCTGGGTGAGGGTTTTGAGGTTCATTGTTTTACTGCACTCCTTTCTGATTGCTCATCTTGGGCTTTCCATAATTCAGATTCATAGTCATAGTTTTTTTGGATACGATTTTGATAATTATCCAAAATATAAACCCTGTAAGCCAAGAAACTCATTCCTACGTAAGCGGTGAGGTGATTGAAAATCAATTTAGCATCTCTCATATTGTCGTAAGTATTTGAATTAACGATAACTAAATTTCCGTTTTCATTTCTATAATAAGAAACTACGGTGTAGGATTGCTTCGCTGTGGTTTCTAATTCCTCTATGCGCTTATTGGCTTCGTGCAAAGCCTCGCGCAATTTCCATGAAATATGCAGTAATTTATCACTGCTTTTTACTACCTTTGTGTTCATAAATTTTGTTTTTTAGTTGAAACTAAATTTTGTTTTAGATTTTACTTATTTGAGAGTTGCCACACTTTGCGATGGGGGCAACTCTCTTTTTATATTTTATCTGCTACCTCGCCAAGTAATTTGTGTAAAAACTTGACTTCGTTCCTGTATTCAGGTGTTTGAACTACTGCTAACCGCTTTAATTTGCTTATAATCATTAAAATACCCTGTGCGTACAGGGTTAAGGCTGGTTCGCTTTTGAAAACAATGGGCTTAAAAAGTTCCTCTAAGCTGTCAGGGTTCTGCACCAGTTGGGCAAACTCTGTGTTCGTCAGTTGCGTCGACTGCTTGTACTCTTTGATTTCCCCTACTATTTTGTGCGTCTTCATCAGTTCTTCTAAGAACTTGCGCGCCTTTTTGCGGTCTGTATCAAACTTTTTGCTCGCAAATACATTGATTCTGCCCAAAGGAGATGCTGCCGTAAATATCATTTCGTGCTGGCGCAGATAGATAGCTGGCTTGCTCATGTTGGGCTTAAATGTGGTATCCTCTACTAAGTTGATGTACCTGCGTAGGATATACTCACCCTTACCTATCTTTACATTCACATACACAATATTGGCTTTCTCTTTGGACATGATGCTTTACTTTGAATTTAGTGGAATACTGACAAACTCGTTTTTAGGTACTGTATTTTCCTCGTAATACTTTTCTGCTGTCCGAATCATTGCAAGCAACTTTTCGTGAATGTGGGGCGGCGTGCGCGCATCAAAACAAACTTTTTTGAGTTGGTCTTGGCTCATTACCGCCTCGCCTCTGAAAAACTACTTTTCCTCAAAAAGCAGTGCCAATATTTCGTCTTTTGTGTAATACTCCATTGTGTGTTTGTGCCTTGGGCGGCGGTTTAATTTTTAATTAATGGATTATCTACGTTTGCGATGTAAAACGGCTATTTGCCGTACCTGTGCGATTGCTAAAAGTTGATTAAATCGTTGGGCTTTACTTTGAAGTAATCCGCTATTGCTTTTACTTCATTCATATTGGGGCTGGTTTCTTTGCGAAACAACTGCCAAAACCGCTTGCGCTTAATGCCTACCAAATCATAGAAATCTGGTGCAGGCTTAAATGGAAAGTTTGGTTTCTCCATTTTTCCAATCACTTCACTTATTTTGTTCATGATTTTTTCTATTTTTAAAGATTATAAATACAAAAAGATACATAAAAAATGCTAAAATCAATAGTTTTGAAATTTTCTAAGTTTAGAAAATCTTATACCTTTTTTTGACGAAGCAAAATTAATAATAGAATTATTAAAAGTACAAATAACTGTAAAAATAATTTTAATAATATTATTTATAATTTTAATAGTATTTATAAATAATTGCTATTCAATATTTTATAAATACTAACATTAGTATTATTTTTACAATATGGAAGAAAAAGCAACCAACACAATCAAAGAGATAAGAAAGAGTAAGGGAATTACTCAAAATGAAATGGCTGAAAAACTTGGATTAACGCAAGGCGGTTATCAATCTATTGAAAGCAATAGAGTTCCTTTGACTTTAAATAAATTACAACAAATAGCGGACGTTTTTCAAATGTCAGTGGTGGAGGTTATTGAGTATCCAAATGGGAAGGACAATGCGGGGGCATTGGAGGCAATAGAGCATTTGCAAAATTTTATTCAGGAAAAGGAAAAGGAGATAGCAAATTTGGAAGGTGATAAAAAAAGGTTTGCTGAATTATCAGATGAAAGAAAAGATAGATTGATAATTTTAGAAAAACTGACTGCCAAAATTGCAGACTGTTTAGAGAAAGGATATGCGATTTTATCAAAAATAGAAAAACAAAGTCCTGAAATTCAAAAAGAAATACAAGACTTTGTTAGGTTGTATGATAGATTAGAGGAACAAATTAAGATGATAGATAAGGAAACTTAGTTTTTGGTTTTCTTAGTTTTTGCGTCTATCTCTTTTTTAAATTTTTCCTCTTTTTTCACTTCTTTGGAGAAGATATTTTTTAATTCTTTTTTCATGGGTAACAAATTTTATTTGATACCCAAAAGTGAAAAATTGGTTTTGATTGCGAAAGGACAACTTTTTGAGGCTAAAAGATTGATAATCAATAGCCTTTGAAATACAAAAAATATGTAAACTATTGATTATAAGTTAGTTATCAAAGGACATTTTAAATGCCTCAAAGGACATTTCAAACCTAAAATAGTCAAAAAATACGTGTATTGTCCTTTTTGACGGACACTGATAGTATTTCAAAGGATAGTATTAGTATAAAATAGTTTAAAAACTCTAAAAAAGTGATAATACGATTTTGTTCGTAGTTTGTATATAGTTTGAATTATAAAAAGAAAGGAAAAAATTATGGAAGGAATTAGTTATTTGACCAATAGCGACGGTGTGCGTACTGCTATTGTGATTGATTGGCAGTTGGTAGAGGAATTGGAGGTGGACGGCATGACCTTAGAGGATTTTTTTGATGTGCTGGCATATAGGGAACGCAAAGACGAACCCAAAGAAGACTATCTAATTTTTAGGCAAAGATTAATCAATGAGGGCAAACTCCATGTATCAGGTAGTCATCAATAAAAAAGCACAAAAAGAAATAGACGCATTGCCTACCTACATCAAGGAGAATGTCGACGAACATATTTTGGCATTAGGGGACAATCCAAGACCTGCGGGCTGTATCAAACTCAAAGGTGAGGATAATCTTTATCGTATTCGTGTGGGTGATTATAGGGTAGTGTATGCGATAGAAGATGAAATTAGGATTGTAGAAATCGTAAAGGTTGCTCACCGCAAAGAGGTGTATGATTAGTATATTTGGATAAGCAAATATACGATATGCTTCGTAGTCTGTGTATAGATAGCATTTATTTTTTTGAGCTATAAAAACGATAAAAAGGTATGGAAACAATGATTAGTAATAAAGAAGCGTACTTAACGCTGTTTAAGCTGCTTCCCTTAGAAGAACAAAAAGCGGTTTTTGACATGATTAGCGAACTATTGGAAGATATAGAAGATGCTATTATGGTGAAGGAAAGACAAAACGAACCTACGGAGGATTATATGGTTTTTAGGCAAAGGTTAATCAGTGAGGGCAAACTTCATGTATAAACTCATTATTAGTAAGCAAGCGCAAAAGGAAATTGACGCATTGCCTACCTACATCAGAGGCAATGTCGACGAACATATCTTGGCACTGGCAGATGACCCCAGACCGCAAGGGTGTAAAAAATTAGAGGGTTTTTCTAATGCTTACCGCTTGCGTGTGGGCAAATACCGAATCGTCTATACGATAGAAGACCGTATTTTGACCATAAACATTGTAGGGGTGAAGCATAGAAAAGAGGCTTATGGTGATTTATAAGAAAAACACCCTACTCTCAAAGAAAGCAGGGTGTTTGAGTTTTTCAAATCAATCAACTAATAAAAAAGTGAATACTCGAATACTTATTTTTCCCTGCCTCTGATGTCCCCTAATTTGTTTGTGCTATTGCTTAACTTAATCCTACTGTTTGGGCTTTCTTTTTCCATGTCTAAGATTAAATTATGATATGCAATTACAGCATTTTTGGCGTAGTTTAGCTTGTTTTGCTCGCTGGCAGGAAGTTTTTTTACTTCCTCTGCTTTGACCAATTCCAGTACATTTTGATTAAAGGCTTCATGCTTGTATCCATTGGTAGCGGTGCTAAACCAAGTACATTCGCAGCAAAACCCTTCTGCTGAGTTGGGGTATTTTTCTACCTTCTCTACGGTCATGGTAGGGCTGTTTTTGTCATTTTTGACGCGCACATGGTCGCCAATACTGAAAATTGCTACGGGTGGCACGTATTCAGTGCCGCCACTGTTAAAGGATTCTTTTGCTGTTTTTAGCATTTTAGCGGCTCTATGGTTTAGCATCAATAAGATTTCAGCTTCATCAAGAACGATATTCATAAAAATTTGGGCTTATTTCTACTTTGGCAGTCTGCTTGATTTATCAAAAAAAGGTTATTTTTGCGTTTATGAAAGACTTTAATGAAAAAAAATTAACTTGTACCTTGAAGGTTTTGGGACAGTTTTCCAATGTTACAGGACA
>JAAFJS010000326.1 GCA_013298985.1 Cytophagales bacterium | reverse complement strand
CTTGTAAAAAGCTGGTAGATGAAGGCTTAATGGTCAATGTGCATTTGGTTTACACACTCCAGCAGGCATATATGGCGATGGCGGCGGGTGCTACCTACGTTTGCCCGTTGGTGGGTCGCTTGCAAGACCAAGGACATGATGCGATTACGCTGGTACAGCAATGCGTGGAAGCAGTACAATATTATGGATACAACTCAAAAATCATGTTTTCTTCTGTGCGCCACGCCGAACACGTCAGGAACGCCATTAATGTGGGCGTACACACGATTACAGTGCCTTGGAAGGTGATGAAAGCACTGACAGAAAATAACTTTACGACACTTGGCACGCAGCAGTTTATCGAGCATACCAAGCTGATGACCATGAAAGTAAGTGAGGCTATCAAGCCCGCCAATCCTACCATCAAACTTACACAATCATTGCTGGACGCGCTGGTAGAGATGAGCAAGCATGGGTTTGGAGCGGTTTCCGTCGTCGATGACAATCACAAACTTTTAGGTGTATTCACTGATGGCGATTTGCGTAGGCACTTACAAACTGATGGTGAAGGTGTACTCCAAAAACAACTCACTGATTTTCAGTTTAATTTGCCCATTTCTATCAGCCCAGATGCGTTGCTCCAAGAGGCACATCAGATTTTTAAGAAAAAAGAAATTGACAATATCGTGGTTACTGAAAATGGCAAACCAGTAGGCATGATTGACGTACAGGATTTGTCAAATTGGATATTTATTAAAAAACAAGGGTAAAAGGCTTATTGTAAGTCTTTTACCTTTTTCTTTCCTCTGCTTTTCCCTCTCTCACTTGTCTATTCAAAACACAGCATTTTAAATTTATTTTTTTATTTCTACTGTCAAAATTTAGTTAATTGGGGCTATTTTACTAACTTTGAGGAAAATAATGAATTTATAATCTAACATCTTACATACCCAAGATGTTGTAAGTTAATTGATATTGTTTGTACTTATTTTTTGCCAATGTCAATGTGCTAACAGACAGCTTAATACAGCATTTATCTACACAAGTTATCTTTTGAACCTAAAATTTGTTTAATTTGAAATGAATATTCTGTATGACGGTAATCTTTTGGATTCGCTGAATGACGTATTTTGGTCGTGTAGCCCCAGTGATTTTTCATTTTATTTTATCAATAAAGCCTGCGAACAGGTCTATGGGTACAGTCCTGAAGATTTTTATAAAGATAAACAGTTGTGGTTCAGTTTGCTATTAAAAAAAGAAGATAGAGAGTCTGTAATAAAGCATCTGAAAAACACATTAGCCAAAGGCAAAAATGAAGTGAATTATCGCATTCGTCATAAAGACGGCTCTATAAGGTATATTTATGACAAGACTTCCATTGTCTATGATGAAGACGGCACGCCCAAAGCTATCAATGGAATTGCAGTAGATGTTACTAATTTACAAAAAGCACTCAACAAAAACAAAAAGTCAAAGAAAAAAATTAAGCAACAAGATAAAAAAATACAAGAACAAGAGCAAAACCTCCTTGGATTGATTAATAATACTACTGATGGCATCTGGTCTATAGATAAAGACTTCAAACTGATTAGTGGTAATAAAACATTTATCAATAGCGTTAAGCAATTAACTCAAGATGATATCAAAACTGGGGACAGCGTATTATTTGAGGAATATGGTAAAGATAAATTAGCTATACGAAAAAAAAGCTATGAAAGAGCCTTCAAAGGAGAAGTTGTATTTTGGGAAGATATAGTAGAGCTTCCAGAAGTTGGGGAAATATGCGTAGAAGCCAGTTTCCGCCCTATCAGAGATGAAAAAGACAACATCACCAGTGTTAGCTGTTTGGCAAGAGATGTTACTGCAAGAAAAAATGCAGAAAAGGAAATTGAGCTACAAAATAAAAAAATACAAGAACAAGAGCAAAATCTCCTTGGGCTTATTAACAATACCACAGATATAATATGGTCTGTAAGTAAAGATTTTACGCTGATTAGTGCCAATGAGCCATTTATCAATATTGTCAAACAATTTACACAATACCGTATCCAAGAAGGGGACAGCCTATTATTGAAAGAATATGGTGAAAAGAAATTGGCTATGTGGAAGGATTGCTATCAGAGAGCCTTGGGGGGAGAGATTTTATTTTTAGAAGACGTAGAAGACTATCCAGCAGTAGGGAAGATATATGTAGAAACCAATTTATGCCCTATCAGAGATGAAAAAGGCAATATTACCAGCATTGGCTGTTTGGCAAGAGATGTTACTGCGAGAAAGAATGCAGAAGCAAAACTCAAACTACAAAACGAAGCATATCTTGCGCTTAGTGAGGAATATAAAACTACAAACGAAGAATTACAAGAAAAAAATAGCGTTTTAAAAATTCAGAATGATGCGCTAAACGAAGTGGCGTGGATACAATCCCATGAAATGCGAAGACCTGTGGCAAATATACTTGGCTTGATTGCCTTGTTTGATATGAAAAATCCTTATGAGCCTTTTAATAGTGAAATTATTGGAAAAATGCTGATAGTTGCCGAAGATTTAGATGTAGTGATTCATAAAGTCGTAAAAAAAGCAGGAGAAGTTCATCAAATAGCAGAAAGTTATAGAAAGTAGAAGAATAATGTATATCTTGTGAAATATAAAATAAATATCAAATTACAGTTTTAATCTTAAATCATGCTTCAAATGAAAAATGTACTTTTATTTTTTGTGGGGGTGCTTGTTAGCGCACTTCTCATTGGTTTTATGGCTTTCAAAGGCAAAACTGATTATCAAGACAGCGCACCTAAGTATATCCATATCAATATCTTAGAGTCAGTCTTGACGGGTGGCACAGGGCGTTCACGCTGCATTATTACTTTTCCTGATGGCAAAAGCGAGGAGTTTGAGTTGGAAAACTATTATAGTATGGTAGGCGTAAACTTTGGTAACATCAAGGAAAATGACAAAAAAATGACGCTGAGAATGAACCTATTAGCAGGACAAGGCTACCAAATCGTGAGCCAATCAAGTGGCGGGCAGGGCATTTACTCTACCAAGATTATTATGCAGAAAAAGTAAGTGTAAATAATTTATACAGGTGCAAGCATCATGGTTTACACCTGTATAAATGAACTTTTTTCTGCACCAACGCAAGTAATTGCAATTTTATTTTTTGATAAAAATGAACTCGCCCAATCTATCTCCTGTGCCTTGGATAATGCCATAAACAGGAACTTGGCGCGACTGAACAATGCCTTCAGCACTTAATATTTGCTTGCCGCCGCCTTTTACGTTAGGGACTAATTCGTTGAACATATAAAAAAGTTTTCCTGCAGTCAAGTATCTCGCTTTTCTATCTTTGGCAAACTCTTCAAGGCTTTTTAACAAATACTCTACGAACCTGCTTTTATCTGCCACAGTGGTCATTGCCCCGCTTGTCATTGCCCTACGACTTTTTAATTTGTATATGTTTTGGACTCCCCTGGCTACATCTCCTCTGGTATCTGTTTCAGGTTCAAATACGCTTCCTGCAAAGCAAGCATCAACAATCAGCAGGGTATGCTGGGTTTTGATGGCACTTATATAATCTTTCAAATCATTGTTAGAGAACCAGTTAGTACGCCCCTTCCCTTCATGATGTGCATCTTTGGGTAGCCAGAAGCCTCTGTCCATATCCCTATCAAAAAGACCATGACCTGCATAGAAAACAAGTAAATTGATATTGGTATTGCCATCTGTGTTTTGAGCATTGATGGACTTGGTGAGTGCATCTAAGTTACCTATGATTTCGGCGCGGGTCGGGTTTTTGAGGAAATAAATATTTTCGTCCTCAAAGGCATAATATTCTACCAGCATATTTTTCAACCTCTCTGCATCATAAATAGGATAGGTCAAATCTTTGATGTCTTTGTCTTCATATTCTTGTACGCCAATAAAAACAGCATAAAATTTTGGCTTGCCACTAAAGGAAACTGGCGTATCAATCCCACTACCCTCTCCACGCTTTACCGTTGGGTCGTCCATGCCTTTTATTTTCAGGGTATAAGTCTTGCCAACTTCTAAGCTATTCCCTACTTTCCACTTGTATTTCTGGGCAGTCAGTGGCATATTTTCTACTAAGGCAACTGGCTTGTTAGTGCCTGTTTCCCAGAGTTCTACAGAAACTTCGCCTACTTTGCGACTCGTTTCCCAACGAATAGAAGGCATACTATTCAGATGTACTTTGGTGGGTTTGTAAGCAAGTTTCAGCTCAGAAGACTCTGCAAAATAACCGCTAATATCATAATTGATAACTGGTTCTATCTTTCTGATAAACAGACTTTTATATAATCGTTTACTGACACCCTCTTTGATTTCTATATAACTCTCAAAGCCAATAAAAAAACCATTTTTTTGTCAAACTTAATTTCTTCGTCTTGGAAATTGCGCCCAAAAACTTGCTTTTTCAACACTACTTCGACATAGTTAAAGTTCTGATTGACGGACTGCTTTACTTGGCTAATCGCCAAATTACAGATATCCAAGCTCGTAACAATACTTTTGCGACTATTCAGTGCCACATTTTCCAGATAATCTTGGATATACACAGGTAATAATCCCTCTGCATTGGTTTCCAAATCATTGAAAACTTTGGTGGCTGGGCTAACAAAAAATGCACTGCTGATGCTATCGACCAAGTTAGGCATCACCGCAAACGAGGTGGTTGAGCTGCCCAAGCGATTGATTGCCTGCTCGTAATTCCCTATAAATTTTTTGATTTCTCGTAGCAGTGCACACTTTTCC
>JAAFJS010000324.1 GCA_013298985.1 Cytophagales bacterium | reverse complement strand
GCCACTATCAATGTACCTACTCAAGGAACAACCTACTATTACCGAGTTCGCAATACAGGCGATATAACAAATTCTAATGTGAGAACGGTGGTCGTGCCTCCTGCGGCGGGGTCGTTTAGAGCGTTGAGCTTTAATGGAACAAATCAATTAGTTACGATTCCAGACTATGGCGTTACGATTTCTAATAATTTTACAATGGAAATGTGGGTAAAACCAAATGCAATAGCACAAACAAATAAATATATTTTTGGAAAAATTGTTCCTGCTGACGCTCAGTGGGCTATCGTTTATGGATATACGGCAAATACGTATGAATTTAATATGACAGCTCCTACTTATACAGGAACAAATCCACGACCAGGTAGTCAAATAGTAATTACAGATAATAACTGGCATCACATTGCATACACTTATGACGGCACTACGTTTAGAGGCTTTTTAGATGGTGTGCAGGTCTTTGCTAATACTATTACATTTAGCATACTTACTTCCAATACCGCACTCAATAATGCACCATATAGGATAGCCGCTTCTGACGCTGGGGATAATTTTGATGGGCAAATAGACGAACTTCGTATGTGGACAAGCAACCGAACTATCACACAAATCCGTGCAGATATGTGCCGCAAAATTAATAACGCAGACATCTCTGGTGGAACGTATGACAATATGATGATGTATCTACGCTTTGACGAGGCAAGTGGTACTACTACAGAAAATAAGGCAAGACTAAGCACAGCAGAAGGCACTCTCGTCAATGCACCTACCAGCGTACTTTCTGGGGCGGCATTGGGAGATGTAAGTGCGTACAGATATACAACACCTGGCACAGCAGGTTTAGCTGATTTTTCTGCATTTTTCCCTACAGGTGGTCTTGGGCAGGGCATACAAGTATATAAAGTTTTTGAAACGCCTAACTCGGTGATTGTGAACCCAAGCCTTATCAATACCTTAGAATCATCACAATATTTTGGCGTATTTGGCATTGGGTTAGCTCCTAATAGCATCAATGTTAGCCACAATTACATAGGCAACCTCAATATCAATGGCGTACCTCTCGAACCCAAAGCAAAGCTCTACAGCCGCACAGACGCAACAGTGAATACTTGGACAGGCATACCTTCTCTTGCCAATACCATGACCAAGAATATCAATGCGCTTAATCAAAATACAGGAGAATACATTGCAGGATTTAGAAGTTTTGTTTCTGCCAACCCCCCAGGGGCAGGCGAAGCATTAAGGTTCAATGGCGTAAATCAATACGTCCAAGTCCCTGATAACAATGAATTAGATTTAACAGGTAACAATTTCACCATCTCCGCATGGGTCAAAGTAAATGCCTATCCACCTATGGGAACAGCCACTACTATAGTTTCCAAAAAGGACAATGCAGGGGACGGTTATACTTTGCGATTGCTTGATACGGGAGAGATACAAGTACAAGCGAAAGGAGGAGCAACTATTACTGCTTCCGCTTTTGGAACTCCCCTGCCCATAGGTCAGTGGGCGCATATACAAGGTTCATTACTAACAAGCGGCACAAGTTTCGCAAGTGCAGAAGTCAATGGAACGCTGGGCGGCGGCGCGGGAATAGGTGCTGCCATAGTTCTACCCAATTCCACCCAACCCATGCTAATTGGTGCTGAAAATGTAGGAGGCATAGTTACCAATTTCTTCAACGGAGAAATAGACGAGTTACGCATCTGGGACGTATTTCGCACCCAAGCACAAGTGAGAGATAATATGTGCCAAAAACTATTTGGAATAAACCCTAATTTAGTTGGTTATTACCGCTTTGACGAGGGTGCAGGAAGTGCCACCGAAGATAGAAGCACCAATTTTAATGACGGAACACTGGTAAATAATCCTGCTTTTGTGCGTTCTGGCGCAGCTTTGGGAGATATTAGTGCAGCAGAATATACGATAAATGCCATAAATGTAGGAGTATTAGATACTGATTTATTTACAGCAAGTTTTATTGCCACTCCCTTGACAGCAGGGCAAGGTATTCATGTATATAAAGTAAGAGAAGCCCCTAATAATGTTTCCTTACCCACAGGCTTTACTGATTTGGAAACCAGTCGTTATTTTGGGCTTTTCAAGGTAGGTTTAGCGAATGCGGATATTAGCTATCGATATAATTCGAATACAAACATTATTGGTACGCCACAAGAATTTTTATCTGCATTTTCCGAAAGAGATAACAATGCTGACCCTACTTGGAGTTCCCCCTTGCTGGCTACAGGCTTTGCACTTACGCCACCCAACAACCGTTTTATGAGTCCCCCTAATCCCGTTACAGCGAATCATCAGGAGTTTATGATAGGCTTTACTTCTTCTGTCCCCGATATTCAAGCCTCCGAAATTCAGTTTACGGCGGTCAATACCACCAGCATTAACCTGACATGGACGAACGGCAATGGGCAAAACAGAATGGTGGTCATCAGCACAACGCCAAACTTTACGCCACCCGCCAACTTTACTACCTATAATGTGGGTGATGCACTTGGCATGACGGGCAAAGTCATTCACAATGGAAGTGGAAATATCGCTTCTGCCAGTAGCCTCATTCCTGAAACCAAGTATTTTTTCTATGTTTATGAATACAATGGAACAGGCATGACAACTATTTACAATATTGCATCAGCCATGAACAATCCAAATATGGCAGCCACCTTAGCTCCTGCGCCCACTACTCAGCCTACTAATTTGGTCTTTTCTAACATCACCTCTAATGGTGCAACGGTTTCTTTTACACCCACCACGCCTCTTGCCAGAGGCTATTTGGCGGTGATAAGAAAACCCACTTCAAGACCTTTACCACCTGCTGATGGTACAGAAAGTAGTATAGGCACACAGTTTTTTAACGAGCAAATCGTCGTTTCTTTTGGGGCAAACATCACTTTTGATGTTTCCAAACTCGACCCCGCAACTGCTTACGTTATAGATGTTTATGCTTTTAATGGAACAGGCGCGAGCATTGCCTACAACAAAAATGCGCCACTTTCAGGCGAATTTATTACACTTGCGCCGCGTCCTGACCTGACCATACTCACCCCCAATGTCAAAACAGTAGCCGATAAAGGGTTTACCTTACAAGTTACAGGTCGAGGTTTTATTCCAAAAACGCAGTTATCATGGAATGGGCAGGTAATTCCTACTACTTACGTCAGCCCAACTACGCTGACTACTGAAATAGAAGATGCCAAACTTTTTGAAGCAGGCGTTTTCCAAATCGTAGCCAATAATCCTACGCCTGGCGGCGGGCAGTCCAACAATTTGCCTTTTACGGTCATTCCTTTGGTTACAGTAAAAAATGTACCTTTGATTTCCAAAATAGTTGCCCCAGACAAAGACAACCATCTGCTTTATCGCTTGGAGTTTTTGAGTGCAGGGGGTGAAACTACGCTGAAACAAATTAAATTCACCACAGCAGGAACGTACCAACTTCCTGATTTGAAAGGACTTGCCTTTGCTTTGCGCTATTCTGACGACGAAAATCTGGACGACAAAGACCGAATCTTGCTCACTGCCAGCGCAGTAGTTTCGGGTGGGGCAATCACTTTTGACCTTTCGCGACTCGCCAACGCCGCCAAATTGCCCAAAAACAAATTGGGACATTTGTTACTGACTGTCAATATCGCCAAAGATGCTACACAAGGACGTGAAATTAGCATCAAATCAATCAAGTTTGATGATATCGAGTTTGTCGAATTTGTTACCAAACAGGGCTTGAATCCTACGCAAGAAGGCATACCTCAAAAAATAGCTTCCTCGAACCCTGCTCCCCAAGATTATTCTGCCTTGGTCAAGTTTTTCAATGACATGGGCGGCAAAGATTGGGTAAATCCTTGGAATCTCAACAATCCTGTCAATACGTGGAAAGGTGTGGAACTCGACGAAAATGGAAATGTCATTGCGATTTCCTTGGCGGGGAACAACTTAGTGGGCAAACTCTCTGACGCTGTGATGATTGACGGAATCTTGATTAGTAAAAGTTTGAAATATATTAATCTTTCTGGAAACAAAATCGAAGGGCAAATTCCGCCAAATATTGGCAATCTGATTAATTTAGAATACTTAGATTTGAGCAATAACCTACTCACAGGCGATATTTCGGGCGAAATTGGGAAACTTACCAAACTCGTTACGCTTTGGCTCAATGCAAATCAGTTCAACAAAATTGACGTTGATTTTTCTCGACTTACTGACTTGCGTAATTTGTTTTTGCAAAATAATAATTTGGAAACCTTACCAGATAATTTGTTTAACCTCAGACAGTTAGAAGTGCTAAACCTGCAAGGCAACAAATTCAAGGCTTTGCCAAATTCCATTAGTCAGTTAAAAAATCTCAACTATTTGGACATTTCCAGCAATGAACTCGCGCAAATGCCACAAGGAATCACCTCGCTGGAAAGTTTAGAAATATTTTTGGCACATGATAATTTATTTAAAACGTTGCCAAGTAATTTGCTCAATCTCACCAAACTCCAACAATTTACGATAGAGGATAATTCATTGGAATTTGGCAGTTTTGAGCCTTTGCGCCAGTGGTGGACAGGGCAGAAAAGAGTGAATGTACTTTACTCCCCGCAGGCAAAAATAGGCTCGCCCAGAGAAGTCATTGCCAATATTGGCGCAATGGTTACGCTGGAAGTACCTACTTCGGGAACGGCAAATCTTTATCAATGGTTCAGAAATGGAAATGCCATCACAGGAGCGACAGATAAAACCTACGCTATCAAGGCATTAAGTATCGAGGAAGCAGGTATTTATACAGTTATTGTCCGCAATGCCTTAGTGCCAAATT
>JAAFJS010000323.1 GCA_013298985.1 Cytophagales bacterium | reverse complement strand
TAAATTGGCAAAGGAAAGGGTTTATGTAGAGCATACAAACAGAAAGTGTAAGGTATTTAAATTGCTTAAAAATCATTATAGAAGTCATAGCAGGTATGGATTGAGAGCTACCTTAATCGCTTCTTTTGTAAATGCCAATGCAGCTTAATTTACTTTCGCAAGAAGTCTATTAAAAAAGGCTTGCAGTAAAAACTGCAAGCCTTTTTTTCATCAAAAATATGTAGTAATAAATGTAGTAATAGGTAAGTATTTGATTTTGATTTTTTTAGCTACTCAAACGCAAAACAAACGGTGATGTAGTAGCAAATGTAGTAGTATTTCGTCAGGAAATATAAAGTTTTACGACAAACTTTGCGCGTTAAAATAAACCTAATCGATTTTTACACATGACGAAAAGATTTTTACTCATTTTATGGCTTGCGGTACTTGCTCTGTCAGCCTGTACCAACGAAAACTCAATCGTAACGCTTGGCTCTCTCCTTTCTGTGAATGGTGGCAAATGGAAAGTTTCCTTTGCCAAGTTTGGCGATGAGGAAGCGGCTCGCGGTATGTACGACCGCTTTCTGATAGAGTTCAAGAGCAATGGGGCGTACCTCACCACTAACCCTGACGGTGCTATTTCTCCTGCCCTCCTGCCTGCGGGCGCGTGGAAAGAAGAAAATGGCAAACTCCTTTTTGATGGACAAATCACTGTCCGCGAACTGAGCCAACAGCGCACTGCAAACAAACTTATTTTGGAATGGGACGTAACTATTCCTGGCAAGGTAACCACTACCTACAGAATAGAACTCATTAAATCAAACTAAATCAATCAATTTTAAAACTTAAAAAATCAAATGAAAAAGATATTTCATATTTTTATAATTTTTCTCATTGTATATTCTTCTGGAAGTTTGTACGCCCAATGTATGTTGCCAGACGTGGTACCACCAAATATTATCTGCCCCACTAATAGAACTATACAAGTAAGTAGTAATAATCCAAAGCCTATTGTAAATTTTACAGTAACAGTTTCCGATAATTGCTCTTCTTCTGCAAACATCACTGTTACGCAAATAGCAGGTCTTCCCTCTGGCTCAGGTTTTCCAGTAGGTACAACAACGTGTATGTTCCGCGCTCGAGACGCGGCAGGAAATCAATCTCAATGCTCTTTTACGGTTAGCGTTGTAGATGCGGTAAGCCCCTCTGTAGTAAGTGTGAATCGTCATAGTCCTACAAATAGAGATGTCAATGTTAATTCTGTAACATACAGAGTTAATTTTTCAGAGTATGTGAATAATCTTAATTTAAGCAACTTTAGCCTTACCACAACAGGTAGTTTGACTGGTACAATTGCTTCTGTTACAGATGTTTCTACACCCAATGTTACCCTGTTTGATGTGGTCGTTAATAATATCGATAATATCAGTAGAACTGGTACACTAAGACTTGATGTTCTTGCCTCAAATAATGTTAAAGATGATGCAAATAATAGTCTGACTACGGGTTTTACAAATGGAGAGATATATAATTTTGGAAATCCAAAGGTTAATAGTATTGTACGTCAAAATCCTACTGATGCTACTATTACAGCAAATAGTGTAGTCTATCGCGTTACTTTTTCTGAGGCAGTAAATAATGTAGGTACGAATGATTTTATACTCACAGGCTCTGGGACTGCTATGGGAACTGTTGCTTCTGTGGCTACGATTAGCACCACTGAATACGACGTAACCGTAAATAACATCAAAGGGGCAGGCAGTTTACGATTAGATGTACCCGCAACAGCCACAGTAAATAGCTTGTTAGGAAATGCCTTGAATACTGCATTTGCCACAGGCGATAGCTATAACTTTGCTGTGCCTACTGCTAATAGCATTGTACGCCAAACCCCTACGACTGCTACCCTTATCAATACTACAAGCGTGATTTTTAGGGTAAGTTTTGACAAGACGGTCAAAAATGTAGATGTTAATGACTTTGTACTCACCAAAACAGGAACGGCAAATGGAACGATTGCTTCTGTTTCTGTCAGCACAGGTGCAAGCATAGATGTAACAGTCAATAATATCACAGGGGCTGGTACTTTGCGCTTAGATATTCCTGCCATAAATACAATCAATGATGAGTTTAATAATATAGTAGGTGCATTTAGCAGTGGTCAAGTTTATACCATAGACCGCGTAGCTCCTACCGTACTAAGCATCAAGCGTAAAAATCCATTAGAAGCAAGCACCAATGCGGCAAGTGTTAGTTTTGAGGTAATCTTCTCTGAACCAGTTTTTAACATTACTACAAATCGCTTTACAGCCGTAGGAATAGGTAATATCAATAGTGTATCTATCAATAATGGCACCAGTGTAGTAGTAACACTTGCCATGAATCAGGAAACGCAAGGCTCACTTCGCTTAGACGTAGCCGCTAACTCAGGCATGACAGATGAAGTAGGCAATGCCTTGGAAGCATTCAATAAGGGCGAATCATTTAATAATTTCTTACAAATACCTGAAAACGTAAAAGCAGTAGCAGGAAGCAAGCAAATAACACTTTCTTGGGAAGCTGACGCTTTGGCACAAGGATATGAGATTTATATGTACTCCGCCAATCAGCCTCAGCGATTGGTAGGAAGCACCACTAATGCGACTTTTGTAGTAACAGGCTTAGAAAATGGTGTTACTTATTTCTTCCGCCTCAAGTCCGTAGGCAAACAAGGAGGCAGTGATTTTTCAGTTGCTATTTCTGCTCGTCCTTCCATCATTCTCAGTGCAGAGGAAGAAACAGCAAATAATGCTTTCAAACTCTATCCAAACCCAAGCACAGGAAGTTTCAATATTCAGATGAATGAAATAAAAGGCAAAAACGCACAAATTAGCGTGTTGGATTTGAGTGGACGCGTCGTTTATCAACAATTTTTACAAGTAAATGGTAAATTGGACACACAACTAAACCTAAACTTAGCAAATGGCTTGTATTTGTTACAGTTACAAACCGAAAAAGAGAATTTGAAGCGCAAATTAGTGATTGAGTAAACTTTAAATAGTAGAATTTTGGGGGTTAGCTACGCAATTTCATAAAAGAAATAGCATAGCTAACCCCAATTCTTTTTATTTCTACTCAAAAATAATTAGTTTTGAGAAAAAAATTCTTTTCCCAACAAATGCTTACAAATTTTCCTTTTGACCTCATCGCTTGGTACGAACAGCACAAACGCGACCTCCCTTGGCGGCACACCACCGACCCATATTTCATCTGGCTCTCCGAAATTATTTTACAGCAAACCCGTGTCAATCAGGGACTTCCGTATTATTTGCGTTTTGTGGAGGCATTTCCCACCGTAGCGGATATGGCGACGGCTGAAGAACAAGAAATTTTGCGACTTTGGCAGGGCTTAGGTTACTACTCCCGCGCCCGCAATATGCACGCCAGCGCGAGAATAGTCATGGATAAGTTCGCAGGCAAGTTCCCCAACACTTACCAAGACATTTTACAACTCAAAGGCGTGGGTAGCTATACGGCGGCGGCGATTGCGTCTTTTGCCTTTGGCGAAGATGTAGCAGTAGTCGACGGCAACGTTTTCAGGGTGCTGGCACGCGTTTTTGGCATTGAGGAAGACATAGCAAGTGGAAAAGGACAAAAAATTTTCAGCGAATTAGCAAACGAACTCCTGCCCAAAGGCAAAAGTAGCGCGTATAACCAAGCTATTATGGAATTTGGCGCGATACACTGCAAACCTGCAGCCCCAGACTGCCCTCACTGCATTTTTAACGCCCAGTGTGTTGCCTTTGCCAGCAAAAAACAAAACCAACTGCCTTTGAAAATCAAAAAACTAAACATCAAATACAGAGATTTTAACTACTTGGTTTTCAGCTATCAAGGCAAGTTAATGATGAAGCTACGTAGCGCAGGCGATATTTGGCAGGGATTGTACGATTTCCCACTGCTCCCCAATAGCCAAGATATGTCCCAAAAAATTCAAGAAAAACCAAGTGTTTTACCAAAAGAAATATTAATACAAATCGCTGAAAACCTGACAGATACAAGTCTTTTAGCCATGAGCATTGGGCAGGAAGTGCTACCTCACCTACCTATCCGCCAAGTTTCGCAGACCTACAAGCACATACTCACACACCAACAAATCACCGCACAATTTATTCATTTACAAATAGATACAACGGAAATGGCTGAACAACTGCTCAAAGAAAATGACCTAAAACTCTATACCTTGGACGAGATAAACGAATTACCCAAACCCATTTTGATAGTAAATTATTTGAAAACAATGACTTAAAACTTCGGCAACAGTTGAAACCCGAAGTGGAACTTTACCAACAGTTTTCAAAACAGACGCTCTTACTTACTAAATCCATCAATTAGCGCACTTTTCTCTTATTCCACCAAATCAAAAAACCTGTAATAGGTAAACTTGTGGCAAAAAGACTCGCCAAAAATGCTAAAATCTTACCTGTCATGCCAAACATTCTGCCTGTGTGCAAATCATAATTGGAAGTGCGGATTTTATCGCCTACCGAATAATCTTGGTACAAATCTGCTCGCAGGGGCTTACCCGAGTATTGGTCGTAATAAAAATTACTTTGATTACGCACCAAAGAAGTATAAGGATAGCGAAAAAGTACCCGAATTGTAGCTAAACTGTCTTGGGGGAGTGTTACAAAAACTTGATTGAAACCCTTGCCCTGCTCGGCGGCGTGTAAATAGCATTGCTTTATGAGGGATTTTTTTTCTATGATTTTCTCATTAGGCAAGCGATTAGATTGGTTTGTATTCAAACTTACTTGTAGAATATCAATATTTTGCAATATTTTAGGAATTTCTGAAACTACTTTTTCT
>JAAFJS010000322.1 GCA_013298985.1 Cytophagales bacterium | reverse complement strand
AGTTTTATCAATGTGATGCTGACGTAATAGGCACTGATTCATTGGTTTGTGAGGCAGAACTGATACAAATTTATGATGAGGTTTTTGCGACCTTGGGGATTCCTGTTACCATCAAAATTAACAATCGGAAAATCTTACAAGGGTTGGCAGACATATTACAAGCCCCTGAAAAACTGATAGATATAACGATAGCGATTGATAAATTAGACAAAATAGGCTTGGACGGAGTACAGAAGGAACTGGCAGAAAAAGGAATAAATGAAAATGCGTTTGAAAAAATAAAACAATTCATTGCCTTAAAAACCAATGAATTAGAAAGTTTTTTTGAAAATAATGAAATCGGAAAAAAAGGTGTAGGTGAAATCAATGAAACTTTTGACTTGCTTAAAAATATTGTACTGAAAAATGAGATTGAAATTGATTTCTCCTTGGCGCGTGGCTTAAACTATTACACTGGCTGTATTCTCGAGGTCAAGGCAAAAGACGTAAAAATGGGAAGCATTGGCGGAGGTGGTCGCTATGATGACCTGACGGGCGTTTTTGGCATGAAGGGAATGTCGGGCGTGGGGATTTCTTTTGGGGCTGACCGCATTTATGATGTGATGGAAACCTTGCAGATTTTTCCAGATTTGAGTGGCAACAATACCAAAGTGTTAATTGTTACTTTTGACAAAGAAAATATCAGGTATGCCATGCCATTGCTTCGCAGTTTGCGAAATGCTACCATTAAAGCAGAAATGTATCCAGAACCTGCCAAAATGAAAAAACAAATGGAGTATGCTGACAAACGCAATATTCCTTATGTATTGCTCATTGGCACTGACGAGATGCAAAGCGGACTTTTGACACTCAAAAATATGCAAACGGGCGCGCAAGAAAAATTACCAATCAATGAAGTGATAGAGAAATTACTAATATCAAAACTTTAATATAACTCCATTTTGCCTTTATTGAAAACTCCTAAAACTTTGCCTTTCAATGGTTTATCAATAAAAGGAGAGTTTTTGGATTTGGAACGAATTTCTTGCAGCGCATACTGCCAAGTTTGCGTTGGCGAGAACAGCGTAAGGTTTGCCAAAGAGCCAACCTCGATGCTGGGCTGCTTGATTTTCAAAATACGACGAGGATTAACGGTCAGTTTTTCAATTAGTTTTTCCAAAGAAAGTTCTTTTTTGAATGTATTGGCAACGGCAAAAGCAGTTTCCAATCCAATTACGCCAAATTCTGCCAAGTCAAACTCCAATCGCTTGCTTTCCTCGTCTTGTGGCTGGTGGTCAGACACTATCACGTCAATCGTATCATCAGCTAAACCTTCTATGAGTGCGTCCACGTCTTTTTGTGTTCTAAAAGGCGGTTTTACCTTCAAATAAGTATCAAAATCTCCCAAGTCTTCGTCTATAAACGCAAGCTGGTGGGCGGCAATTTCCGCAGTTACGGCAAGCCCTTGTTGCTTTGCTTCCCTGATGAGCTGGACAGATTCAGCACAAGAAATCCCTGAAAAATGGATTCGTCCACCCGCGTAACCCAGCAGTTTCAAATCTCGGATAATTCCCATTTGTTCTGCCAGCGCAGGCAAACCTTTCATACCGAGCAAGGTACTGCTGATTCCCTCGTGCATCATGCCGTACTTACTGAGATTTTTCTCGTCAGGCATATTGATAAAAAGCCCACCAAACTGGCTAAGATACTGTAAAGTCTTGACAATCAGATTGGAATTAGTGATAGGATTGATGCCATCAGAAAACGCAACTGCGCCCGCAGTATGTAGGTCAAGCATCTCTGTCATTTCCTCGCCCTGCGTATCTATGGACGCTGCGGCAATCGGATAAAGATTGCAAAGACTTGTTTCTGAGTGCTTTATGATAAAATTAATAAGCTCTTTGGTTTGTACCACAGGCTGGCTGGTTGGCAAAACGGCAACTTCGGTAAAGCCACCTGCTTTTGCGGCGGCTGTGCCTGATGCGAGGTCTTCCTTATACTCCAATCCTGTTGCGGGAATAGTGGCGCGCATATCCAGCCAACCTGCTGAAACACAAGCATTTTCAATAGCGATAGTTTGGCTTGCCTCTATGGTTTCGTGGGGGGCAGTAATAGCAGTAATGATACCATTTTGGAAGGCAATATTTTTGATTTGCAGATGAAAAAGACTGGTTTTGTCAATTATTTTGACGGATTTAAGCAATAGGTCATTCATTGGAAAAAATGATAAAATTGGCGCAAATATAGTGAGGGTTTCGCGCAAAGAAACAAAGAAGTGCTATTTTTTTCGTCAGACTCCCTGCAAAAGTATCAATTTTTCCAGAAGTCTATTTCAGAAAAGAGAAATTAGCAGGTTACACTTGTAAAAGTAGGTTTCAATGTGCAAACTTCTGTCAAAGTTTTGTACTTTTGCTTAACGTAGCTTTTGAGTATGATTTAACAAATTAGAATGGAAATAGTAACACAAGAGAATGACATTTTTGTAGGGAGGAAAGAAGAAATCGCACTTTTCAAGAAGTGCTTTGAGGCGATATTGCCTGAAAATCAAGGAAAAGAGGAATACAAAGATTGTCCAAGAATTTTGAGTTTTTGGGGGGAAAGTGGGGTGGGGAAAACGAGGTTGGTGGAAGAGTTTTGGCAAACAGCTATTGACATTAATTATGAGATAAAATCATTCAAAAATCTATCAAAAGATATTATTTCATTAGAGGATTTTATAACAGAAGACACTAACACTAATCACTATCAATTCACACAAACTGAAAATCAACTAAATACGTTATTAGATAATTTAAGGTTTGGATTAATTATTATAGATAATTTTTCAAAATTAGAATCTGTGTGGTCTTATTTTAGTATTTATTACAGAAGGACTGCATACCATAATTTCAATATGCTTTGGGTATTATTGGATACTGATGTTGATAATTTGATTTATGGAAACCCTCCCTTCAAATACTATCAACAAGAGCTAAAACCCTTCTCTTTCTCTGAAAGTAAAACCTTTCTCAATGGTTTTTTCTCTCAATTTTCAGATGAATATTTGCAAAAAATCTATGCTTATACCAAAGGTAAGCCCGAACAGCTACAGTTTTTAGTCAATCTGGTGAAAGACAAAAAAATCCCTGCGGAGGCGGTTTTGAATGAATTGATAAGAAATGAAGGGAAGATTTTAAGCGATTTGAAGTTTGCCTTAGAAGAATCTGAAAATTTAGAACACAAGGTAATTGCTGTAATGACACACAATCTGAACAATAAATTTGGTGGTTTACGTAATGATTTTGATAGTTTGAAAAAGATAGTAGAACGTGGCATAAAAGATGATTTAGCAGACGAAGTTTTAAATAATTTTTATAGAAAACTTGATGAGGCAACCAATACATTTAATAACACCTATCGGATTTTGGAAAAAAGAAATATTGCTCCTCAAAAAACTAATATTTTTGAATTTCTGAACGAATTAAAAACAGATTACATTAAAAAGAGCTTTTTTATTGAAGTCAATACAGAAAATCCTGAAATAGAAGCTGAAATAGATAGAGGTGCATTAAAAGATGCTTTTCAAAATCTTATCAATAATGCAGAAAAGCATGGTTTCAAAGATGATACAAAAACATACAAAATCATATTTTCTCTTTCCGAATTTAACAAAGAGGGTATTGAGTTCATCAGAATTTTGTATCAAAACAATGGAAAATCATTTTCCAAAGGCTTCAGTTTTGATGACTATAGACGTTTGGCAGGAAAATCGGCAAATAGCACAGGTGCAGGTATTGGAGGCTACTGGATAAAAAAAGTAATAGACTTACACAAAGGCGAATGGAACGCCTTAAATTTGCATGATAGTTCTCTATACTTCCCAATTGAAATGGAATTTATTTTACCCCAAAAACAATCAAGTGTATGATTACAATATTACTTATAGATGACGACATAGAATACGTTAAAAGTTTGACAAATAATGCCAAATTAAGTGATTTGAACCTTATTTACTACCAAAACTACGAAGCTGGTTTTGAGGAAATTCGCAAAAACCCTAACATACAAGGGCTTATTTTTGATGCAAAATGCTGGAAAACTAAAAAAGAACAAGAAGATGAAACAGAGCCTTCGGAAGATGCTTTAGCAGAGGGATTAAAATTATTAGCTGATTATGAGAAAAATTCAGAGCATTATTTGCCTTTGGTTGTAAATACAGGCTATACTTTTCCTTTACAATATTTTAAGCCTTTATTAGAACCTTTTAAAGCTCAAATTTTTGAGAAGGTAAAAACTAATCCCGAAGATATTTTTGGGCATTTGAAAAAGTTAATTCAAGATTCTGAAAGTTACCAAATTGAGCGCAAATACGCTGATGTCTTTGAAATATTTGAGAAAAAACCAATTTATAATGCTTTAAAAATCAATTTATTCAATATTTTAATGGGTTTAGAAAGCAAAAAGCTAAATAAAGAAACCTTAGTAGAAGCAAGAAAAATATTTGAAACATTCCGAAGTGATTTCCCATCTGTCCAACCTGATAATATTTACCCTCTTACCAATGCTCTTTGGAAATTGACGAGTTTCTATTTGCATAAAAATAGCCCAGAACCAAGTATATATGCTATTCAAAGCACCATTTTCATACTTTTAGATGTTCTTCTTTGGTTCAAATCAGAAAAATAAATGTACTTTTGCTTAACGTTTTTACCCAAATCTCTATGCAAATTAAAAAGTGGGAAGATATTTTACAGTTTGTAGCGGTGTTTCTTTTGGTCGTTTTGCTCAATATTTATGCAGGCAATTATTTTTTTCGTCTTGACCTCACCGAAGAAAAACGCTATACCATTTCAGAGCCTACCAAGCAACTAATCAAGGAGTTAGACGAGCAG
>JAAFJS010000325.1 GCA_013298985.1 Cytophagales bacterium | reverse complement strand
GGTTTTTGAAATAAGCCCAATCTTCATCATTAATCAAGGAGATTGGGCTTATTTCTAAAACCTCCTCTATCTATATTTTTGACCAACTTATCAAATCCAAATATACTTCCTACCTCATAATCTTTCAAAATACTTTAATCTTACGTAAGTAGTTCCACCTTTGGTAATTTTTTTTTGAAATCCAATAGCTTCGTAAACAGGTAGCAAAATAAATTTATCTTTAAAATTTTCTTCTCAAAATATTCTTCTATTTTAACATCTATTTTTTATAGATGCAAATGAAATGCAGCAAATTTATAATTTTGTATCACAAAACTTTGCTTTCACACCTGCATGATTTTCTTATTCTTAGGAAAAGTTACTCAAGCTAACTACTTTACAGTTGATAATCAGGTGCTTATTACTACGGAAGATGCCAAAAAGCTGTATTATGGAGCCTTGCCAAGCTATTTGGATTAGGTATAAAATTTGCTCAATCCAAAAATGATTGCTCAATAAAACAATTATTAAACAAGAAGAAAACATGAAAAAAAGCATTTTCCTTTTTATAAGTTTGCTTGCGATTTGGAGTTGTCAAAAAGCAGATACTGAGGTTAATCCTTCGCAAGAAGGTACAGCAAAGGTGATTTTCAAGTTTAAGTTTGACCCACAGCAAGAACGCTTAGACGGCTTTGGGCGACCTGCTCCCATGCCTGCGGGCAATGCAGGGCAGTCGCCAACTTTTAACCTGATGAGCGCACACTACTACGAACTCACGCCCACTGCGCTTACGCCACTGGGCAAGGGTGCGGTACTTTTTCAGGCTACAGAAGTTACGACTGGCGGTGAAAATGCGATTGATTTTGAGAAAAGTAAAAACGTAAAAGAAGGGGAAACTATCTTAGAGATTCCTATAAAAGGCATAAAGTCAGGAAGTTATGAATACTTGCGTGTATCACTGGCATATCAAAACTATACGGTTAAATTTAGGGCATTGAATATGGATTTGGAAGGAACGGTCGCCTCTTTCATTGGTTTCCGCACCTATTTGAAAACGTACAAAGTCAAAAATACAGAACTTGCCATCAATAGAAATAAATCGCAGGGTTACTGGGCATTTGAAACCTCTTTTGGCATCACAAGCGGGCAAGCACCAAGAACCACCGTTCCGAACCCTCTTTTTGCCACCTCGCCTGTGCCTGCGGGTTCGTGCGTAGTTACTGCCAAATTTGATAGTCCATTGATTATCACAGGCAAAGAAAGCAAAGACATTACGATTACCATTTCTCTTTCCACCAACAATAGTTTTGAGTGGGTCGACTCAAATAGAAATAATAGATGGGAGCCTGCTGATAATGAACCCGTTGTCGATATGGGCGTGAGAGGAATGAAAGTGATTGTGAATTAAAGAGGCTAAGTTACAAGCCTTAAAATTTTTTCACTCAAATCTTTCAGGCACAAAGGCATTAATTTCCATGCTCAGGTGCTGATGCGTGGCGATTTCAGCTACCAATTTTCCTGTCGCGGGCGCAAGGCTAATGCCCATCATGGCATGACCAGTAGCTACAATCAAGTTTTTGAAGTGCTTACTCCTGCCTATGTAGGGCAGCCCGTCAGGTGAGCAGGGACGCAATCCTTTCCAAACTGCCTCTTTTTCAGGCATTTGCATTTTTATTTCAGGATAATAATGGGGAATAGACTGTACGATTCCCTTCACTCTTTGCATATTCACTGACAAATCTATATCCGTAATTTCCATCGTGCCTGCCAAGCGCAAATCGCTTTCCATAGGCGTTACAGCAACTTTTGCTTCTGTCAAAATCGTTGGGATTTTCACATTTTTTTCACGATTTTTAAGCGTAAGGCTGTATCCCTTGCCCGATTGGAGGGGAAGGTTCAGCCCTAATTGCGCTGTCAAAACGGGCGACCAAGCCCCTACCGCCAAAATGATTTCATCGGCTTGTGCCAACTTGCCCTTTGAGGTAATGATACTTTGGATTTGTTCATTTTTCTTTTCAAAACCCAGTACATCTGTATTGTCCAATATCTTTACTCTCTTGTTTTTCAAGTAGTTAATGAGTTCCTGCACCAATACCTGCGGTATCAGGTGTGCGTCTTTTGGGAAAAATATGCCACCTCTGCAATCTACACGCAGTTCAGATTCCATACTTTGTACTTCTTGTGCAGAAAGTACGTACGCGGGTATGCCTGCTTTATTTGCCAGTTTTGCTGTTTCAATCTCCTCTTTTTCAGCGTGTTCTGTCTTGTAAATCATCAGTAAACCTTTTTCTTGAAAACCAAATTTGAAATTGCTTTCTTGGGCAAGTGTGGCGTATAACTCTCTGCTTAACAGGCTGATATCGCGCAGAACAGGAATGGATTGACGAACGTGCTTTTCAGTAGAAGATTTATAAAAATGATAGCCCCACCTTGCCAGATGAGTGCTGAGGCGAGGCTTGATGTAAAATGGGCTTTGGGAGTCAAAAAGCATTTTCATTCCCTTGCTTATCATGCCTGGCGCGGCTAAGGGAATGAGGTGGCTGGGAACAACCATGCCTGCATTGCCAAAAGAGCAACCATCAGCAAGGTCAGTCTGCTCAATAATGGTAACTTGGCAGCCTGTTTTGGAGAGGTAATATGCTGAAAACAAGCCAATAATGCCACCGCCAAGCACATAGATATTCTTCATTAGTTTTCTTTTCTACTTAATTATTTTTATTTATAAAAACTTCTCACCTAACTCATTATCCTCACTGCTTTTGCCAATTCTCGCGTAAAAACATCAATTTCATGTTTGGTATTATAGGCCGCAAAAGAAGCGCGAGCAGTACCGTTCAGCCCCAATCGGCTCATAAGAGGCATTGTGCAGTGATTACCTGTACGGACAGCCACGCCGTTAGCATCAAGCATCATGCCCAAGTCAAAGTGGTGAATACCCTCAGCCACAAAAGAAATAACCCCAATTTTCTCTTTGGCAGTGCCAATGATTTTGACGTTTGGAATCTCTTGCATCTGCTCGGTGGCGTAGGTCAGTAGTTCATGTTCGTGCTTTGCAATATTCTCTTTACCAATATTTTCCACAAAATTGATGGCATATTTGAGAGCTACCATATCGCCAATATTGGGCGTACCCGCCTCAAATTTATAAGGCAAATCGTTGTAAGTAGTTTTGGCAAAAGTAACCTCTTTAATCATTTCGCCACCACCCAAATAGGGAGGCATTTTTTCCAAAATTACTTTTTTGCCATATAAAATCCCAATGCCTGTGGGGCCATAGACCTTATGGGCAGAGAAAACAAAGAAATCACAATCTAAGTCCTGCATATCCAAGTTCAGGTGTGAGATTGCCTGCGCGCCGTCCAGCATCACGAGTGCGCCTACATGATGTGCCATTTTTACCATTTCCTTGACAGGGTTAATCGTGCCGAGTGCATTGGAAACATAGACTACAGAAACCAATTTGGTGCGTTCATTGAGCATTTTTTCGTATTCGTCCAGTAGCAACTCGCCACTGTCATTGATAGGAATGATGCGAAGTATGGCACCTGTTTCCTCGCAAAGCATCTGCCAAGGAACAATATTGGAGTGATGCTCTAAGGTGCTGATAATGATTTCATCACCTGCTTTGATAAACTTCCTGCCATAAGAATTTGCCACCAAATTGATGCCTTCGGTCGTGCCTTTGGTGATGATGACCTCCTCCAGCGTAGCCGCGTTTAGGAAGCAGCGGACGGCTTCGCGACTTTCCTCAAAGGCTGTTGTAGCCTTCTCTGCCAAGTGGTGTACGCCTCGGTGTACGTTAGAGTTATAGCCTGAATAATAGGCAGTGAGCGCATCAATGACTTGAATTGGTTTTTGGGAAGTAGCGGCATTGTCCAGATAGACCAAGGGCTTTCCATGTACGTTTTGGTGGAGAATAGGAAACTGTGTGCGTATATCTTCTATATTTAAAGCCATGTTTTTTTAGTTTAATACTTTGAGGTGAAAAGGCGAGTTTATTTAGAATGATTTTAAACAAGCAACAAATGTATGAAAAGAAATGTTCAAAGATGGGCTGATAAAGCTAAAAAACTGCAATTAATCGAAGCATTTGTATGATGTTTTTTATAAATGAAAAACATGGTCTAATTTTTCTACTATTTGATATTTATGCGTTATCATCAGAATAACCATCGTGGGTTTTAGCTTTGTAAGTAGCTCTAAAACAAAGGCTTCCATTTTACTATCCATCGCAGAAGTAGCCTCGTCAAGCAATAAAAGTTGCGGCTTTTTGTATAAGGCTCGTGCCAATGCCAAGAGTTGCTTTTGCCCACCCGAAAGATGTATGTGTTCCTCACCCACTAAGGTTAGATAGCCTTGTGGAAATGCCTCAAAATATGTACTAAAGCCGTATTTTTGACAAAAAAGAACTATATTTTCTGCCTCTTTTTGTGTATCTCCTAAGCAAATATTGTCTAAAATAGTACCACTAAAAATCGTAATTTCTTGCGGTACAATGCTTATTAACTCTCTCCAATCTTTTGTATTTATTTCATACCAAACAAATTGCTTATTGATGAAGATTTCCCCACTTTCATATTCGTAAAATTTCTGCAATACCTGTAAAATAGTGCTTTTTCCACAACCGCTTTCGCCCATCAAAGCAAGGATTTCTCCTTTTTTGACTTCAAAAGAAACATTTTCCAATGGACTTGTTTAGTTGAAATTTAACTATATTTACAAAAAAATATATACTATGAATAAGTTACCCGTTTACGTTTTGGAGAGTGATTTTACGAACTATGTTTTACCTCATTTAAGCCATAAGTTAAA
>JAAFJS010000321.1 GCA_013298985.1 Cytophagales bacterium | reverse complement strand
TGCGAAGTGTCGTTTTCAGTCATCACCTCGAAATTGCCGTTTTTATCATAGTTCAACACGTACAGACACGTATTTGAGTGTTGGAAAATGTCCATGTCTTTCAACGGAAGTTTGAGCAAAAGGCAGAGAAATACACGCATCGCGCGCCCGTGCATACAAATCAAAATAGTAGATTCATCTTCGTTTTGAAGGATATGCGTCAAGGCATCTTGCTCTCTTTCAAGCACTTCTGCTGGGCTTTCGCCACCTTCGGGCTTGATGTGCATCTCACCTTTGCGCCACGATTGGAGGATTTGCTGGTATTCCAAATCGTCATGCTGCGTGATAGCTCTGCCCTCGCGATGTCCCCAACTCATTTCATTTAAGCCACTCATTTGTTGCCAAGGCGTACCCTGTGCTATAAAGTGCCACACAGTTTGGTGGGTTCGCTTTAGGGTCGATGTATAAATTTTATCAAAATTAATGTGCCTGTACGCCTTATAAAAAGCCTTTGCCTGCTTTCTCCCCAAGTCGTTGAGGTCAGAATCTACACCACTGCCCTGCACCAAGCCAAACTGGTTGTAGAACGTTTCGCCATGCCTAATGAGGTAAATCTTTTTCAATAGAAGATGAAAGTTTTGATGTTTGAATACCTAAATAATCTTTATCAAAAAGCATTTTGTTTAACATTTTTGTTCGGATTGATATACAAATAAAAATCTGATAATCAAAAACTTAAAAACTTGCTTTCTAATTTGGGTGCAAAATTAATAAAACAAATTCTAATCCAAAATTAATTTTTTGTGAATTTGGAGCTTGTGTGTTTGTTTTTGGTTTGTCCTTCATTGTTCACAAATTTTTCTATCTTTGCTTTTTTAAATCTATGAATTTTAGGGATTTAAAGAAGAAATTAAGTTACAAAAAAACGAATTTTTACACATGAAATTATATCCAAAAACGACCGTAGAGCAGCTCAATACGCGTCCTGTCCAGACTTTAGCCACTACGCTGGGCATCGAAATCACCGAAATTGGCGAAAATTATGTTTGCGGGAAAATGCCTGTAGATGGGCGTACACACCAGCCCATGGGCATTTTGCATGGAGGAGCTTCGGTAGCTTTTGCCGAAACGCTGGGGAGCATTGGCGGCTGGCTTGCCTTGCCTGACGAAAATCAATATTGCGTCGGTTTGGAAATCAATGCCAATCACATCAAAAGTGTAAGAGAGGGATTCGTTTATGGAAAAGCTACGCCCATACACATAGGCAGAAATACGCATATCTGGGAAATAAAAATCACCAATGAAGAAGGCAAATTGGTCTGTATCAGCCGCTTAACGCTGGCAATATTAGGAAATAGTGAAAAATAAAAAAGTAAAAATAAGAGGCAGGAAATAAGTAACTGTACAAAATTAGTTTAAATTATGATGATTATTTAAAATATTGATTATTAGTATTTTGTACGGTTCGCCGTTGCGATTAATTCATAATTTATAATTCATAATTACTTAGCCACATACATTTAGACCAAAAATCAAAAAATAATGAGTTCATATATAGGCAGGCACGCGCAACTGTACGATATTTTTTATGCTGAAAAAAATTATACCAAAGAAGCCATTTTTGTCCAACAGCTTGTCAATAAGTATTATAAGCAGCAGCCTTCCAAGAAAATGTTGGAACTTGCCTGCGGTACAGGCAACCACGCCTTCGAATTAGAAAACTTGGGTTTCCAAATTCAAGCGTTTGATTACTCACCAGATATGATTGCGCGGGCAAGGGAAAAAGCATGGGAAAAGCAGTCAAAAGTCAGTTTTGCAGTGGGCGATATGCGCGAACTGCCCCATTTCGAGGAAAAATTTGAGGTGGCGATTTGTCTGTTCGACTCCATTGGCTACGTACTTACCAATGAAGGCGTAATGCAAGTGCTGAACGGAGTTTATGAAAACTTGAAAGACAAAGGCATATTCATTTTTGAGTTTTGGCACGCGCCCGCGATGCTCAAAAGTTTTGACCCTGTGCGTGTAAAGCGTTGGAAATTAGCCGATAAGGAAATATTACGCATCTCCGAAACCTCTATCTCTATCCCCACACAGACAAGTACGGTAAGTTATAATATTTACGAGTTTTTCCCAAACGGTACTTTCTCGCACCTCCAAGAAGCGCAAACCAATCGCTTTTTTCAACTCCAAGAAATGATTTTTTTTGTAGAAAATGCAGGATTTAAAGTAGTGAGCTATTACGACGGCTATGAAAACAATACGAAAATAGATGAGCAGACTTGGCACATCGTAATGATGGCTGAGAAAGTGTAAGTTTTTTTAATCAACAAAAAAAGCGTTGTAAATTAATACAACGCATACACAATATTTAGGTTTATTTCTATCTCAGCCTAATTTAGGATTAGGGATAAGAAATAAAATTAAATTTCAAATCTACGTCATCAGCGTATTCTTCACCGCTTTCGAGCATATCCAAATCGCCATCTTTGTAATACCAATTCACCTCGACTTTGCCATTTTTACTTTTGACATAGTTTTCTAATAAATCAAAAATCTCCAAAAAACGTCTGGAAGAAGACGTATTGAAATAAGTCATCTTGAAGTTGAAGACAAAACTTTTGTTTGGCTCAGAAAGATAATTGTTCAGCCACTCGAAGATAGGCTGAAAAAACTCAATAGTATATTCATGGTAAGATTCACCCGAAATTTCTAATACGCTACTTTGTGCATCAAAATTGATTGTAGGTATGTAGGTAGAACCCTTAATTAAGAAACTCTCCATGTGTCTTGCTCTGTTTATAGACAATAAAGTGAAAAATCTTTTCTCAAAACTATGTTATTTATTCTCAAAAATAGCTTATTCCCTATTTTTGCACAATTTTACAAAATTACTTTTGAATTGCAAATAGAAAACAAAATTTTGTAGGAATTTATGTAATTTACATAAAAAAAATTGAGAATACAATTTGGGGGTGGTTTTAGGTAAACTTTTAATTACTCAACAATATTACAAAAATTATGACAATATTTAATATTTGGCAAATTTTTTTGAAAAAATAATGAAAAACTTTAAAAAATAATAAGACAAGTCATTATTTGATAGGTGAGAATATAAATTTTTAGTTACTTTTGAAGTTCAATTGAGTAAACAGTTGCGAATAAATGGAGTGGTTGAATGCCTTAATTTCTTGGCTCATCAAACGTAGGTTTAGCCAAATAGAACGCTTCATGCTGTCCCCGCATGACGTGCAAGAGGAAGTATTTAAGTCCTTGATAAACAACGCAAAAAGTACAGAATGGGGCAAAAAATATAGCTACAAAGACATTGCCCATCGTGAGCAGTTCAGCGCGCGTGTACCTGTGTCGACCTACGAGCAGCTCTATCCATATATCGAGCGCATGATGCGCGGCGAGCAAAATGTGCTTTGGGCTTCTGATATTTTATGTTTTTCTAAGTCGTCTGGCACGACCAATGCGCGTAGCAAGTTTATCCCCGTTTCAACCGAAGCGATGGAAGATTGCCACTACAAGGGTGGCAAGGATTTGCTCTGTCTTTACGTAAATAATTATCCTGACACTAAGATTTTTCAAGGGAAAAACTTGGGGATTGGAGGAAGTTGCCAGCCCAATCACTTAAACCCCGAAACGTATTACGGCGATATTTCTGCGCTGATAATGAAGAACTTACCTTTGTGGGCAGAGTTTTTGAGAACGCCAAGTTTGGAGATAGCGCTGATGGACAAGTGGGAGGAAAAAATAGAGAAAATAGCACAAACTACGATTCACGAAAACGTTACGGTGATGTCGGGCGTGCCTACGTGGACGATGGTGATTTTGCAGCGCGTGCTGGAAATTACTGGTAAAGCGCACATTGGCGAGGTGTGGCAAAATTTGGAGGTTTTCTTTCATGGGGCGGTTGCTTTTGCGCCTTACCAATCACTTTTCAAGAGCCTGATTCAGACGGATAGAATGCGCTACATGGAAACCTACAATGCCTCTGAGGGTTTTTTTGGGATTCAAGACCAAAAAAACTCAGATGAGTTGCTCCTGATGCTGGACTATGGAGTCTATTACGAATTTATTCCGATAGATGAGTTTGACAAGGAAAACCCCAAAACGCTGCACTTGGACGAGGTGGAGATGGGCAAAAATTATGCGATTGTCATTTCTACCAATGGTGGACTTTGGCGGTACAAAATAGGTGATACGGTGCGATTTACCTCGCTTTCGCCGTATCGAATCAAGATTACAGGGCGCACCAAGCACTTTATTAATGCTTTTGGCGAGGAAGTGGTCATCGAAAACGCAGATACTGCCATTGCCCAAGCCTGCCAAGCCACAGGCGCAATGGTAAATGACTATACGGTAGCTCCGATTTTTTTGGAAATTGGCAATAAAGGCGCGCACGAGTGGGTGATTGAGTTTGAGAAACAGCCTGATAGCTTAGAAAAATTTGTGCAAAAATTGGATAGCACGTTGCGCCACGTCAATTCAGACTACGACGCAAAGCGGTATCAAGATATAGCCTTGCAGTTACCCACCGTTCATGCCGTTTCGCATGGCACTTTTTATGAGTGGATGCGGAAACGCGGTAAGCTGGGCGGACAAAACAAAGTGCCAAGACTCTCTAATTCAAGAGAATACGTAGAAGATATTTTGAAAGGGAGATAAATTCTACTTTGGCAGTCTGCTTGATTTATCAAAAAAGGTTATTTTTGCGTTTATGAAAGACTTTAATGAAAAAAAATTAACTTGTACCTTGAAGGTAGGTTGTTCAGAATTTCATAAAAAAACCCTCATATTTGTGGCTCGAACCAAACAAAAACAGAGGGTTTTATGCAGTCCGAAGACCAGCACTTTGCAAAGATAGAAAAATTACAGTTTCAAAAGCA
>JAAFJS010000320.1 GCA_013298985.1 Cytophagales bacterium | reverse complement strand
CAAATGTTTCTATATCTATCCCAATAAGTCGGGTAGATTTTTGAGGGCTTTGCTTCAAAATTTTATACTTATCCATTTGTCTATCAAGTTTTTGACAAAAATAATATATTTCTGCAAGTTATCTAATGTAAATTCATAAATGTAAAGATATATTACATCATCTCATATGCTCTATTTTTATTCTTTGTTGACTTAATTCTTTGAGTTGCACTCCGCATTGTATGTTTTTTGTTCTTCTGTAAGCTTTTTTAACTTTGTTTTCTTAAAAGGTATCTTACACTTTGAGTGAATTTTTTGTAATCCCTGATAGCCACTATCTGCCAAAATTTCAATTTCTTTATCTATGTCTATTCCATACTTTTTGAAAAGAGTAATGTCGTGTGGGCTTCCTTTTTCAACAAAACAACTTATAATTTCTTCATTATCAGCATTAATTTGTAATTCTGCTTTTATACAATGTTTTTTTTACCCCATTGCGGTTCGCCGCCCAGTAATACTCCTCTTGTTTTTCAACTGGGCGTTCAATGGGCTGAACAGTTACATCAACAATTAATTTCTTGCAATCATCAACTGTAATCTTTTTCTTATTTTTAAGACCAATAAGTGCGTGTAATATTTTTCTATATTTATGAAATATTACGGTGCGCCGTTGCGCTGGAAGCATAACTTTCACTGATACCAAATTGAAAACCTAAATCAAAGAATGTCGTATAATTTTTTAGGTAAATAAATGTTAATAATAGCTGGTTTTCAACACTTAAATCAGCTTTCAGACCATGATTAGTTATTGGGTTTTCTACTTTTTTTGCAATAAATATTCTTGTACTTTTCCAAGAATAAAATCAAATGTTTCCATATCTACGCCAATAAGTCGGGTAAATTTTTGAGGGTTTTTTTGCAAAATATTATACTTATCCATCTGTTTATCAATTTTTTGACAAAAATAATATATTATTGCAAGTTATCTATTACACTTATTGGCGAAAGTAGTAATTATCGCAGAGAAAAATAGCGTACTTTTTCTCCACTTACCTCGCCACCGTAATTACTCCTGTCATTTGTTTGTTTTCAGGCAAAAGCAAAACGTAGTAATAAGTACCATCTTCCAGATTCTTGCCGTCCCAGTTATTTTTGTAATTCACTGATTCATAGACTTTTTGCCCTAAGCGATTATAAACTACGAATTGGTTATCAGGGAATTTATCTATGTCTGGAATTTGCCAAAAATCATTTACGCCATCGTTGTTTGGAGAAAGCACCTTACTTGTCAAAAGATTTTCTACTTCTAAAACAGTTACAATCACTTCGTCAGTGCGAATACAACCATTTTCATTGTAACCTTTCACTGTGTAAGTCGTTGTCTGCAAAGGATTTGCTTTGGGATTAGCAAGATTCGGATTGTCTAAACCTATGCTCGGCGACCACTCATAACGCACTGCTCCTGTGGCGTTTAGCTTTTCAGGCACGAAGCGACTGATTCTGAGGTCTTCTCCCGCACTCACTTTGAAATCTGGTGGGTCATTCAAAATAACTTTCTGTGTTTTTTCACAACCTGACTCGTTCTTTGCGGTGATAATATATTCTCCTTTGTCTAAATTATTGATTTTTAAACGATTAAAAAGTGATTCTTTATTGACACTAAACTGTAAACCACCACTATTGTCTATGATTTCTATCATGCCGTCTTTGCTTCCTACGCAGTTTGGGTTTTGAGTTTTCAATTCAAAAACAACAGGTCGAGCAAACTTGATTTCTACACTTACAGTATCAGAATGACAGCCTTCTTTTTCTACATATACTTGATAAACAGTATTTTGAAAATTGAGATTGTGATTTATCTCTACTTTATTGGTTTGGAGGGTAGGGTTGATGCCTGCCCCTGACCAAAAGTAAGTTGCCCCTGCGATTTGTGGCAGTTCCATTTTTAGCGTTTCGCCTTCACAAATCGTTGATTGATTGACAGTTATTTTGGGTAGCGTAATAATAGCTGGAATTTCCACTTTGATTTGAGTAGCTTTGCTTTCACATTCATTTTGCTTGGTTTTGAGTATATAAATTCCTGATTTACTGATTTTTAAAGTTGCCTCTTTTCCTAAAATTACTCCTTGTGCATCAGTCCATTCATAGCTCATATTTGAATAAGATTGTGCTTGAATTATTCCTTCCCTACAAAATTTTACGCTTGTTCCTTGTAATATTTGGGCAATGGGCAAAGGATTGATAATGACTTGGATAGGAGCAGAAACTTGCGGACAACCGTCTTTTTGCGTTGCCAAGTGGTATGTTCCTGAAAACTTAATTTCTAAACTTTCTCCTTTACCAATTTCCTGTAAATCTGCACTTAACCATTGATAACTTGTTCCTTCTACCTTTTCAGCATTGATTGTTCCTTTTTCGCAAAATGTGATGCGATTTCCTTCTTTGATTTTGGAAGAAGGCAAGGCTTTCACTACCGCATTGACTGCTGTTCTTTTACTTTCTCTACCGTTAAAAACAACAGCAACATAATAGGTAGTAGTTTCAGCAATAATAGGTGTCTTAAAAGTATTAGCATCACTTTCTTGCAATGCTTTGGTATCATTTTCCTTTTCATACCATCTATAAAATACTGTTTTTGAGGTATTTGCTTGTGCAGATAGGTTCACTACGCCACGTCCACATACAACACCTTCTTTGGCAGTAGGTGCAAGTGGCGTGGTGGAGGCACTCATGCTCGCAGGGATAGGTTGTGGCTGGGAAGAAGTAAGTGCAACAATGCGATATTCATATAACTCACCAGGACTTAAATTACTGTCTGTAAAGGTATTAGCATTATTTACTGTACTAATTCTTTCGAATGTATTTGTTCCAACAATTCTTCGTTCAACAGCATATTGTGTTGTTCCCTGTATAGTATTCCAAGAAATAGTAATTTGATTTTCAGTTACTTGCCCTACATTAATTCTAATCGGAAAATCAATAAAGACAGTTGGTGGAGTTCCTCCTCCTGTGGGCGTAGGTGTAGGCGGTGGTGGAGTTCCTCCTTGTACATCTGCTTTGACGTTGATGTTAACCAGTCCATGACCATTTGAAAATGAGATTTTACTGCCTGCGGGAATGGTATTCGTGGCATCTAATCTGACTTCAAAAGTGGTTTCCTCACCAGCTTTCAGGGTGGTCTGCGCGAAAGGAGTTAAGATACTAAACCCTGCGGGAACAGTCAAATTTGTAAGATTGAGGCTTGCGTTACCGTTGTTCTTGATTTTGATTACCGTAGAAATTGGTGTGCCTTTGGGCGTTGCGCCAAAATCCATCACTGCATTTGCCAAAATCTCAGTAGTATTGACAAAAACTTGTTGGGAAACTGTTGCTGGAGTTGCTCCTTGTACATCTGCTTTGACGTTGATGCTAACCAGTCCATGACCATTTGAAAATGAGATTTTACTGCCTGCGGGAATGGTATTCGTGGCATCTAATCTGACTTCAAAAGTGGTTTCCTCGTCAGCATCTAAGGTGGTCTGCGAGAAAGGAGTTACTATGCTAAATCCTGCGGGAACAGTCAAATTTGCAAGATTGAGGCTTGCATTACCGTTATTCTTGATTTTGATTACGGTAGAAATTGGTGTGCCTTTGGGCGTTGCGCCAAAATCCATCACTGCATTTGCCAAAATCTCAGTAGTATTGATAAAAACTTGCTGGGAAACTTTTAATGGAGCATTTTTAACATATAGACTTGGCATTAATTTCCCTCCCCACTTCGCACGCAAAACAGCATTATTATTGTTATTTTTAGGGTCAGCATCCCAAAAATTAAAGCCAAATTTTTCGCGGTGAAACCAAGGTCCAGTATGTCCACCCCAAAAACCTTCTGTTGCTAAAGTAGAACAAAAAGCCCGCGAAAATTTTATTGACCAGGGAATATTTGACTTGGGTCCTGGAAAAATACCTTCTGCGCCCGGTTCAGTACTACAGAGAGGGTAGTTTTTAGGAAGATAGGGTATCTGGTCATTCGCATCAGGAATAAAAGTTGCCCCACAATGGGCATTCTTAGAACCTTGGCAGGGACCAGCAGCAGAGCCTACTGTACCTGGATATTTGGTATCCCACATAGTCGTAAAACTACGCTCATTGCCCCAAAGTGCCCTTACAAATAAACAATGGTCTTTTTGTATTTGCCTATCTGGGGTTGTATAACCAACCAATGCACGAATGTGGTTGATGGCTATTCTGTGCCACTCATCAACTTCTGCCTTCGTAGGATTTTTATTATCAACAAAAGGTTTGGTTTGATAAAAGACTTCTCTGATACCCCTAATTTGGTCGCCAGATGAACATAAGCAATCATAAAATTGCTTTTGATTCATTTTGGTGGGGTCATAAACAGTACCGTCCCATTCTGCTTTCTTCCACGAGGCAGCACTTAGCCACCATACACCATCTGGGTCGTGAGACGTATTCCCAGCTACAACGGGTTTTGTTGCATATGTTGACCAATTTGCTAAATCAGGTGTGTACTGCTCAAGTGCAACCATACGATTATTGAATCTATTATCAGTTTTAACTTCTTTTTGGTGACAGAATAAAGTCAATATAACAGTAGTAATAATGAATACGATTCTTTTCATAATTCTTTTTATTTGGATTTTGTGTGTAAATATGAAACACTTTGTTAATTAAATAATTAAAGTTGTGAGTTAGTTTAAATTAAAATTGAATCAAAAATGATACCTCCTCATAAAAAAACTAAATTATTGTTAAAATATGCAACTATGACTTAGAAAATATGGTTGTCTGACAATTTTTGTGGAATCAATTAGAAATGGCTAAACACCTCCATCTCAGATTTTCAAAATTAGGCATACCAAAAGCGGTTCTTCTTACACTTCTAATGAGGTTGTTCAGTCCTTC
>JAAFJS010000032.1 GCA_013298985.1 Cytophagales bacterium | reverse complement strand
TAGCCTCTGAGGAAGTCTGTTTCCTGCTTGAATACGTTGCGGAAACGCGGAATGTAGCCTCCTGCGGGCTGGCGACCGTTGGTTTTGAACCCTGACATTCCTTCGTATTCTGCATTGATTCTTGCGCGGTAATTATGAAAAGCAACAAATTTTCCTAAGAATCCATTGTCATTGCCCAAGCCATTCGGGAAGCGATTTGAAATAGAATTTAACAAAATCAGGTTCGTATTGAGTGCTGCCGCATTGACAAAAATGATTTTGGCATAATATTCCGTCATTTCCTTTGTATGTGCATTGATGACGCGCACGCCTGTTGCCTTGCCTTTTTTCTCATCATAAATGAGTGAATGAACCACAGAATCAGGCATTAAGGTCATTTTTCCTGTCTTTGCCGCCCATGGAATCGTGGAGGCGTTACTACTGAAATACCCACCAAACGGGCAACCTCTCTCGCAAATCGTCCTGCTCATACATGGATTGCGTCCTTGCTCTGCAAAAATAGGCTTCTGCTCAGTGATATGCGCCTTTCGCGAGATAATCACATGACGATTTTTGTATTCTGCGGCTAATTTTTCTTTGAAATGTTTTTCCACACAGTTCAGCTCAAAAGGCTTTAAAAACTCACCATCAGGGAGTTCTTCCAGCCCGTCCTTGTTTCCTGAAATTCCTGCAAATTTTTCTACATAGCTGTACCAAGGAGCTAAGTCATCATAGCCAATCGCCCAAGGTACAGCAAAGCCATCGCGTGCGGGACCCTCAAAGTCGTACTTGCTCCATCGCTGCACCTCTCTTGCCCAGAGCAATGATTTTCCACCCACTTGGTAGGCACGAATCCAGTCAAACGGTTTTTCTTGTATGTAAGGTTGTTCGGCATCTTTGACAAAAAATTGTGTAGTTCCTTCATAAAACGCGTAACACTTACTAACGATTGGGTTTGCCTCCTTGACCTCAAGCGGCAAGCGTCCACGATGCTCAAACTGCCAAGGATTCATGGTCGTGGTTGGGTAATCAGTGATGTGCTTCACATTGCGTCCACGTTCTAAGACTAAGGTTTTCAAGCCTTTACCAGTCAATTCTTTTGCTGCCCAGCCACCACTAATGCCTGAGCCAATGACGATGGCATCAAATGTATTTTTCTTTTTACTATCTATATTGATGTTTGACATTGTTTTCTGAAAATTTTAAAATTAAAAAAATTAATCTAATAATCTTGTTTCTAATATTTCCTTGAATTTGCGGAGGATAGCGATGATTTGGAGTAGGTCATCTTTATCTGTTGAGTCATAACCTTTTGAAATACAGTAGGTTTTGTTTTCTAAAACAAAAAACTCCCAATCTTTGCCCCAAACTGTGCAACCGTACTGTGGTTTTCCATTTTTGTTATTTTCCTTTGAAATGAGCAATGCCTCTATTAATTGTCCAAAAACATCTCCTCTGGGGTCTTTACGCTTTTTGTATTCTTGACAATAAAAATAAGGAGTTTCGGGAATTTCCAAAATCCCTTTGGCTATCATCATGTCTGCTCGCACTTTCAGAAAATACCCCTCTACAGTAGCCTCTATGACACTCTCGTAATAGGTCTTGTACTGCTTCGTTTCTCTAATATGCCCTAAAATCAGTACAGGAGAAATAAAATTCATTTTGAGCATTTCTTCGTTCCAGCCATCTATTTGCTCCAGCAGATTCTTAGAAATTTCATCAAAAAGGTACTGTTCGCCTATATTCAATGCTGTAGTTACACCTGTCCACTCTGCCATGAGAGGGTGCTGGTCGTTTCCTTTTAGACGTTCCAATCCAAATAGCTTAATTAGCTCTGCTTCACTGTATTGCTTTATTTTCTTTGCCATAATTTGGTTTGTTTTTATGTGAAAATGTAAAAAAATTAGCTAAAACCTAATTATTCACTGCCGCGCAAGGCTCAAATTTATTGGGAATCATCTTGTAGCCATAATGATTGACCATGACGTACTCCGAACTCAAATAACCCTGAATCGTTAGCTCTTTGACGAGTCCGTAGAACTTACTAAGTTCATTTCCCTTGTCTGCTTCCAATTTTTGCAAAGCCTCTAAGCGTTGCTGTGCGCTACACTCCACAAAGGATTTTCCGTAATTTTTCTTCATCTGCTCGTCAATCATTCCCAAGCCCTGTTTGAACATTTCTCTGGAAGGCTTGTCGAGGCAGTCTATCACTATTTTTTGGATAAATTGATGAATGCCCAGCGACTTTGCCCCTGCGGTGTCTGTGGTCGGAATGGTGGTTTCCACGATTTCGGCAAGGAGATTTTCGTTTTCTAATGACATCTGCAAGGCATTAGCAGTGAGGTCATTGGCTCGCCACTGAGCCGCCCACACAGGCATAGTTAGCACGCTTCCCATGCTCAACCCCAAATATTTCAGTGTTTCTCGTCTTTTCATTATTTTTCCTATTTTGGTTGCGAATTTAAAAATAAAGTTTTTGAAAAAAATGACTGTCAATCGTACATTCCACTCAATTTTTCCAACCCACTGAGGTCAATCACTTTGATATTGCGCTTGTCTATCTCGATAAAATGTTCGTTTTTGAACTCAGAAAGTACGCGAATCACTGTTTCTTTGACAGTGCCGACGAAGCTCGCCAAATCCTCACGAGTCAGGTTGATAACTCCCTGTGGTTTAGCCATTTGTCCCAGCAGAATCAATGCCTCAGCTACCCTGCCGCGCACAGGTTTGTAGGCAATTTCCGCCATTTTATTTTGTGAGTCTTTGAGGTCTTCACAAATCATTTTCATCAGTTCGTCATAAAATTTGCGGTTATTTATCGATAGTTTGATAAATTCGTCTTTGGGAATCAGGCAGACCTTGCAGTCCTCGGCTGCCACTGCACTTGCCGCATAACGCTGGTGCATAATCAGCGAACGATAGCCAATCACATCACCCGCTTGGGCGATTCGCACTATCATTTCTTTGCCGCCACTCGCCTCTTTTACTATCTTGACTGCGCCCGAATTTACACAAAAAATACCTAATGGCAATCCCCCTTCATGAAATAGGGTTTCGCCGCGCTTGTAGCTGATACAGGTCTTGGTTTGGTTTATTTCTTCTACTTCTTGGGCAGTACAGAACTTGACCAAAGACGAGTTGGAGTTTCTACACTTCTCACAAAAAATGAAATCTGTATGCTTTTTCATGTTTAATATATGGAAAAACTTGCTTAGACAAAAATAAACAATACATGACAAAAATCATCATTTGACTTGATATATGTCATATTTATTTTTCTCATTCCTACCGTATTTTGTCCTCATAAAAAAAGAAAAATCATGGAAATAATTTATGTATTGCTCTCAGTCAGTTTGTCTATTTCGTTGCTCTTTTTGGGAATATTTATCTATAATCTCCGAAAGGGGCAGTTTGATGATGACTACACGCCGTCAGTCAGAATTTTATTTGACGATAAAAAGAAATGATACTTTGATACACTGTCAGCAATTTTTTTCAAGGATTGATGAAAATTACTCATAAACAAAACGCACAAAACTATTTTCACTTTAAACCCAATGGAACAAACCACTGTCTTGACTGCGCCGATGGCAGCAAAAGAAATGATTGAAAAGCGAGTCGAACAATTTGAGTATGACAATACCAGTGTTCGCAATTTTGGATTGGCTACCTTGATTTTTGGCTTGGTAGGTATGCTGGTGGGCTTAACGGTCGCTTTGCAATTAGTTTTCCCCGTCTTAAATTTTGATTTGCCCTACACTACTTTTGGCAGGATTCGACCGCTACACACCAACGCCATCATTTTTGCCTTTGTGGGAAACGGAATTTTTGCAGGAATTTACTATTCTTTGCAGCGCGTTTGCCGAACCAGAATGTATAGCGACAACCTAAGCAAAATTCACTTTTGGGGCTGGCAACTCATCATTTTGTCTGCCGCAATTACCCTGCCCTTGGGGATTACTACTTCCAAAGAATACGCAGAGCTGGAGTGGCCTATCGACATTGCGATTGCCCTGATTTGGGTCGTTTTTGGCATCAATTTGATTGGCACTATCATCAAAAGACGCGAAAAACATATTTACGTAGCGGCTTGGTTTTACATCGCAACCTTTGTAACAGTGGCTATTTTGCATATTTTCAACTCATTTGCTTTTCCAGTAAGTTTTCTAAAAAGTTATTCTGTGTATGCAGGCGTGCAAGATGCGCTGGTGCAGTGGTGGTATGGGCATAATGCGGTGGCTTTTTTCTTGACCACGCCTTTTTTGGGCATGATGTATTATTTTTTGCCCAAGATGGCAAACCGCCCTATTTATTCTTACAAACTCTCTATTTTGCACTTTTGGACGCTGATTTTTCTGTATATCTGGGCGGGACCTCATCACTTGCTTTATAGCTCTCTGCCTGATTGGGTGCAGTCTTTGGGCGTTGTTTTCTCCGTAATGCTCATTGCGCCCTCTTGGGGAGGCATGATTAACGGACTGCTAACCTTGCGCGGGGCTTGGGACAAGGTTAGCGAAGATGTTACGTTAAAATTTATGGTCGTTTCGCTGACCGCCTATGGCATGGCAACCTTCGAGGGACCTCTGCTTTCTTTGAAAAGCATCAATGCGATTGCCCACTTTACGGATTGGGTCGTTGCTCACGTACACGTGGGCGCGCTGGGTTTCAATGGGTTCATGCTCTTTGCGATAGCGTATTGGTTAGTCCCCAGACTGTATAATACCAATTTGTACTCCAAATCTTTGGCTTCCGTCCACTTTTGGCTTGGCACACTGGGCATTTTATTTTATGCAATTCCTATGTATTGGGCGGGCTTTATGCAGGGCTTGATGTGGCAGGAATTTACGCCTGAGGGTGTGTTGCGCTATCCTAATTTTTTGGAAACAGTAACAAGAGTTATCCCTTTGTATGCCGCCAGAAGCGTAGGAGGCACATTTTACTTGGCGGGTTTCTTAGTTATGCTCTACAATTTGGCAAAAACCGCCCAAAAAGGCTCGTTCTTGGCAAACGAAAAAACAGAAGCTACTGTCTATACAAAAATAGACCACAAAGGCGAGTATTGGCACAAAGTTTTTGAAAACCGCCCTATTTTATTGATGATTTCTTCCTTAATCGTCGTTTCTATTGGCGGATTGGTGCAAATTATACCTACCTTGCTCATCAAAAGCAATATTCCTACGATTGCCTCTGTGCAACCTTACACGCCTCTGGAACTGGAAGGGAGAGATTTATACATCAAAGAAGGCTGTAACAACTGCCACTCTCAGATGATTCGCCCTTTCCGTTCGGAAACCGAACGCTACGGAACTTACTCCAAATCAGGGGAATACATTTACGACCACCCTTTTCTGTGGGGTTCGAAGCGTACAGGTCCCGATTTGATGCGCCAAGGCGGTAAATATCCGCACGCTTGGCACTATTTCCACCTGCGCGAGTCGACCTCCATGTCGCCAGGCTCTATCATGCCAAATTATGCTTGGCTATTGGAAAACGAATTAGACATTTCCAATACACAAGCAAAAATGAAAGTAATGAAATCGCTGGGCGTGCCTTACTCCGATACGCGCATCAATAATGCCAGGAACGAGTTAAAAGAGCAAGCTGATGCCATCACCGCCAACTTGAAAGCAGAGAAAATTGAGGTCAAGCCTGACCGCGAAATCATCGCCCTCATTGCCTACCTCCAACGGTTAGGAACAGACGTTAAGAAAGAGTAATAAGCCAGTAATTTATTCATAATCAAACAATTAAATACTAAACTAATTTTCATTAAAACTATGTTCAAACAACACCTTGCGGGAGTTACAGGCTTTGATGCTTATTTGATACTCTCATTGCTTATTTTCTTGCTGTTTTTTATAGGAATTGCAGTTCGCTTGTTTTTTTTCGACAAAAAAGAAATAGAGTATCTCAAAAATATTCCATTAGATAAAAATTTTGATAACTAAGGAAAAAGCAAGCTAATAAAATTTGTGGGGCTGAGTTGCCATGTTGAACCCACCGTTTTAACGGTGGAAACTACTCTGTTACAAAAAATGATAACTAAGGAAAAATCACAAAAAACTTACATATAAATTTTACACATTATGATAAAAGATGGAAACGACTTACTCTTACTTTTCACCATAGGAATCTTAGTTTCTGTAGTATTTGTGCTTTTGGTCATGCTCCTCTCCTTGGCGAGTATGGTACAAAGCATAGCAGGCGAAAAGGAAGCACCAGCACCTGACGCTAATAAGTTTTGGCTCAAAGTCGCAGGCTTAAAGCCGCTTTCGCGAGAACAAGAATTACTCCTACATGAGGACTATGACGGCATCAAAGAACTCAATAATCCCGTTCCTGCGTGGTTCAACGCACTTTTCTACGGCACAGTTGCTTTTGGGTTAGTCTATTTGCTGGTCTATCATCAGTGGAACGCCGCACCGTTGCAAAGTCAAGAATACGATAAAGAAGTGTATATCGCCCAGTTAGCGAGCCAAGAACGCCTCAAAAATACGCCCGTTGATGACATCAATGAAAACAATGTCAAAGAAAGTAAAGACCAAGCCGTAATTACTTCTGGTAAAGCTACTTACACCCAATATTGCGCTGCCTGCCATGGACAAGCGGGCGAAGGCGGAGTAGGTCCTAACCTTACAGATAATTATTGGCTGCATGGTGGCACACTTGCTTCCATCTTCAAAACCATCAAGTACGGCGTACCCGAAAGAGGAATGGTGGCGTGGGGTACACAAATAACGCCCACACAAATCAGCAATATTTCTAATTTTATTACATCACTCAAAGGCTCAAATCCTCCCAATGGCAAAGCACCACAAGGAGAGCAAATGCAGTAAATAACCGTAAAAATAACGCAAAAATGGATTTCAGAGATAACGTAGGCATATTGGACAGGCAGGGCGGCACCAAAAGAATGTATCCCAAAAGTGTAGATGGCTTCTTGTTTAAGGCACGAAGCATTTTTGGGTATAGTTTACTTGTTTTTTTGTTTGTTGCGCCTTTCCTCAAAGTTGATGGACAACCTCTCCTACTTTTCAATATTTTAGAAAGGAAATTCATCATTTTTGGGCAATTATTTTTCCCACAAGACTTTCCTATTTTTGCCTTAGCAATGCTCATTTTTATTGTTTTCATCGTCCTTTTTACGGTTGTTTTTGGCAGGGTTTTTTGTGGTTGGGCTTGTCCGCAAACTGTGTTTATGGAACTGATTTTCAGGCGAATAGAGTATTGGATAGAAGGTGATGCCAATGCACAGCGCAGACTCAACGAAGGAAAATGGACAAATGAAAAAATTTGGAAAAAAACCTTGAAACACGCCTTATTTTGGATAATTTCTTTCCTCATTGCCAACACTTTTTTGGCATATTTGGTAGGCATCGACGAACTGCAAAAGCTGACAACGCACTCCCCTTTTGAAAACATAATTTTGTTTGTCAGTTTGGTGATTTTTACTACTGTTTTTTACTATGTTTTTGCACATTTCCGCGAATTGGTTTGTATTATCGTCTGCCCGTACGGACGCTTGCAAAGTGTACTCTTGGACAACCGAAGTATTGTCGTTGCCTACGATTTTGTGCGTGGCGAACCGCGCGGAAAAATCAACAAAAATGAGGCAGTTGTTACCCCGCCCAAAGGCGACTGTATTGCTTGTGGTCTGTGCGTGCAGGTATGCCCCACAGGAATCGATATTCGCAACGGAACTCAGTTAGAATGTATTAATTGCACCGCCTGCATTGATGCCTGTGATGAGGTAATGGTGAAAATAGGCAGACCTAAAAAGCTCATTCGCTATGATTCTATTGATGGAATTACGCAAAAAAAACCACTCCAATTCACCGCCCGTATTGCCGCTTATACTACTGTTTTGGTGCTTTTGGTGAGTGTGCTGACTTATTTGCTCGCCAGTAGGAAGGCAGTCGAAATGGTGGTATTGAGAGCGCAGGGCTTACTCTACCAACAGCCTGACGCACTGACTATCAGCAATTTGTATAATTTGGAGTTAATGAATAAAACTGCCCAAAAATTGGACTTAACCCTGAAACTGAAAAATGAGATAGGTTCTATCAGATTTGTAAACGTAAATCAAAGCGCAAGCATCACAGTACAAGGGCAAGAAGTATTCAAAACATCTTTTTTTATTTTAATTCCAAAGAAAAACTTACATACATACAAAACGAAATTACAGATAGAAGCCTACACCAACGGAAAATTAATGACTGTAACAGAAACTTCTTTCGCTTCACCATAAAATTACTATTTTTATATGTTAATCGCTTTTTTGACAGGTCTTTTGGGAAGTTTTCACTGCGTAGGAATGTGCGGCGGCATTGTATTGGCACTACAAGCAAGGCATTGGCAAAACGCACTGGTGTATCACTTAGGGCGTTCTTTGATGTACGCATGGATAGGTTTTCTTTTAGGATTAGTTGGCAGAGGTTTGTATATTGCTGGTTTTCAGCAATATTTGTCTATTTGCTTAGGCGTGTGCATGATTATTTTTGTACTTTTGCCTCCTCAAAAATTTCCACTGTTTTATCAGTTGTATCAAAAAATAAAAACATTTTTAAAACCATTCCAACTCCAACATTCATTTTTAGCAACTTTCGTATTGGGAATGTTGAATGGATTATTGCCTTGTGGCTTGGTCTATTCAGCAGTTTTTGTCGCAATGGCAACCGCAGATGCTTTTTATGGGGCAAGCTACCTATTTTTATTTGGTTTAGGCACGATGCCCATGCTTTTCGCACTCAGTATTTCGCAAAAAGCAATACCCATTTCCTTGCGTTCCCGCTTGAGTAAATCAGTGCCTGTTTTTGTAGTTTTTATAGGTATTTTATTGATTATTAGAGGTTTAAACCTCAATATTCCTTACCTAAGCCCATACATAGAGCCTTATCAGGAAATTACCTCGTGTCATGGCTGAAAGACTGTATTTAATATTTCTCTATAATGTGTTGATTTTCGTATATTTGTAACGCAATAAACCAAATAAAAATATGCAAAACTTACCGCTTGGCAGACAGGAATTTAGCAAGTTAAGAGAAGAAAATTTACTTTACATAGATAAAACCATATTCATTCATAAATTAATAACAGAAGGAGCATATTATTTTCTTTCTCGCCCTCGTCGTTTTGGTAAATCGTTGTTAGTCAATACATTAAAAGAATTATTTTTAGGAAACAAATATTATTTTAAGGGGCTTTGGATAGAAAATAAATGGAATTTTCAGGCGTACCCTGTCATCAAATTGGATTTTGGGGCGGCAGGACACAAGGAAATTGGTACAGAAAATGCCATTCATAAGATGCTTGACGAAGTAGCACAAAGCTATGGGCTTGTGCTGGAAGGCATGGGAATTGGGCTGAAATTGAGGGAGTTAATTTTGAAAATGTCTGCTGGTCAAAACAAAGTGGTGCTACTGATAGACGAGTATGACAAGCCAATCATTGACTATCTGGAAGAGCCAAGCAAAGCCAACGAAAATAGAGATATTTTGAAAAACCTTTATGCAGCTATCAAGCCTTTGGACACACACCTCAAATTTGTTTTCCTCACAGGGGTTTCTAAGTTTTCCAAAGTAGGTATTTTCTCTGACCTCAATAATATTTCAGATATTACGCTTGTGCCTGCTTTCACAACAATTATGGGCTATACTCAGGAAGAATTGGAGTTTTATTTTGCTGAAAGAATCACGCAAATGAGTACACTTTTCAACAAAAGTAAAGAACAACTGTTAGAAGAAATCAGAAAACGCTATAACGGTTATAGCTGGGACGCACAAAATTTTGTTTATAATCCCTATTCTATTTTGTCTTTTTTTCAGCATAAAAAGTTTGATAACTACTGGTTTTCGACAGGAACACCTACATTTTTGACCAAATTATTAAAAAAGGGTTTCCAATATGACCTCAAAAATATCAACGTAGGGCATACTTCTTTTGATACAAGTGATTTGGGAAACTTGGATTATGTGTCTGTGCTATTCCAAACAGGCTATTTGACCATCAAAGAGGACGTTGGTTTTGAAATGTATCGTTTGGATTTTCCCAATACAGAAGTCGCTGATGCTTTTAATCAGTTTTTATTGGCAGAATACGCCGATTTACAGCCTACTCGTATGCAGCCTTTGGTTTTCAATTTGTTTAATGCCCTGAAAACCAACAATTTCAACGAGGTAAAAATCATTTTTAATGCCTTATTTGCGGCAATTCCTCAAGATTATTTCATAGAAAACAGAGAAAAATTTTATCATGCCATTTGCTTTCTTGCCTTGCGTTTGTTGGGTTATTTCACTCAAATAGAGATAAATAGCGGGCGTGGGAAGCTCGATTGCATTGTTTTTATAGAAAATAAAATATTTTTGTTTGAGTTCAAATTAGACCAAACAAGAGAAAAAGCAATCGCACAAATTAAGGAAAGAAACTATCATGCGCCATACTTGGGTCAGGGCAAGCAAATCTACTTGATAGGTGTAAACTTGGTGAGTGAGCAAAGGGAAATGGAAGATTTTTTGATAGAACTGATTTAAAAAAACAGGGAAAATAGTGTAATAATGCAAGTTCAATTAAGCAAAAATACGAAAAAAACACCCAAACCCACCTGTTTCCACTGCGGGGAATCTTGCCAAACTACTCATTTTGAGCAAGATGAAAAACATTTTTGCTGTCATGGTTGCTTGACTGTTTATGAGCTACTCAAAGAAAACGAACTTTGCCAATATTATGATTTGAACGACAAAGCGGGTATTCGCCAGCAAATAAATGCCAAAATAGAGAAATTTACTTACTTAGATTTACCCGAAGTCCAGTCCAAACTGTTTGATTTTACAGATGAAAAAACTGCTAACCTGACTTTTTTTATTCCCACAATCCATTGTAGCTCTTGTATTTGGCTCTTGGAAAACTTGTATAAACTCAATGAAAATATATTTTTTTCTCAAATCAATTTCCTAAAAAAACAATTAGCTGTCAGTTTTGATACACAAAAAATAAAATTGAGTGAAGTTGTAGCCTTATTATCGAACATTGGCTATGAGCCTCTGATTACGCTAAATGACGTGCAGGAGCAAAATAATGCCCAAAAAGATACGAAAATACGCCAAGCTAACCGCCGACTGATTGCCCAAATCGCTGTAGCTGGTTTCGTTTTTGGCAATGTGATGATGCTGAGTTTTCCCGAATATTTTGGATTTGATAGCTTCTCTGAGCATCATTTCAAGCCACTTTTCAATGCGCTGAACTTGATACTTTCTTTGCCTGTGCTGTTTTTTAGTGGGCAGAATTATATCGCTATTTCCTACCAAAACCTGCGAAAAGGCATCTTGCAAGTAGATTTTCCATTGGCACTGGGAATGTTGGTTTTGTGGATTCGCAGTATTTTTGAGATTTTTACAGAAACAGGGGCGGGCTATATAGATTCTATGTCTGGGCTGATTTTTTTCTTGCTCGTTGGCAGGTGGTTTCAGCAACACACCTACCAAACCTTGCGCTACGACCGCGATTTTAAATCTTATTTTCCTGTGGCTGTGATGGTAAAAACAGAAAATAATGAGGAGAAACCAGTGCAAATAACTGATTTGGAGGTAGGTAACAAAATTATTATTCGCAATGAGGAGATTATTCCTGCTGATACACAGCTACTTAGAGGCAATGCACAGATTGATTACAGCTTCATTACGGGCGAGGCAAACCTCATACCCAAGGCAGTAGGCGAAACCATCTACGCAGGGGCGCGACAGAAAGGAGAACAAATAGAGCTATTAGTGCTAAAAAAAGCCTCTCAGAGCTATTTGACGCAACTTTGGAACAATGTGAGTTTTGATAAAAGCAAAGAAGAAAATAGTATTATTCAAGCAATTTTGAATAAATATTTTACCATAGTCTTGATTTTAATTGCTTGTTTTTCAGCATCTTACTGGCTATTTTTTGAGAAAAAGGTATCTATTGCTATCCATGTTTTTACAGCCGTCTTGGTGATAGCTTGCCCTTGCGCGCTTTCTTTGGGGAGTCAGTTTGCCTTGGGAACTGCCTTGCGGATATTGGGCAAGTATAAGTTTTACCTAAAAAATGTGCATACCGTAGAGCAAATCGCTGAAAATGATACACTTGTATTTGACAAAACAGGCACTATCACAGAAAATCAAGAAAGTGAGATAGCTTTTAAAACTTACGAAGGTTTAGCACCAGCCCAAGCGTTAAGCGAGGAATTAATTACCTCTATTTCAGCACTTTGCAGTAATTCTATGCACCCACTTTCGGCGAAAATTGTACGTTTTTTAAAAAACAAATTAAAGGAAAAGATTTATTTTGAGGAAATTCAAAATACAAATACGATTTCTTCATTCAAGGAACACGCAGGAAAAGGCTTGGAGGGAATAGTAAACGGTCATCACCTTTTGCTTGGTTCAAAAAAAATGATGATAGAAAATGGCATAAATAATTTTTCAGGCTCTCAAACCAATGAAAATGAATTAGATACAAAAGTTTATGTGGTTGTTGATGCTATTTATAAAGGTTATTTTGTTTTCAAAAATAAATATAGAAAGGAAATCAAAGAAACTATCAAAAACTTACATCAGTCCAAACTGGATTTATACTTACTTTCGGGCGATAACGAAGGCGAAAAAGAAAATCTCAAACTGTTTTTTCCAAAAGAAAGTAATTTGTTTTTTCAGCAAAATCCTCATCAAAAACTGGCTTTTATCCAGCATTTACAAGCCCAAAATAGCCATGTGATGATGATAGGTGATGGACTGAACGATGCTGGCGCGTTGCTGCAAAGCAATGTGGGCGTGGCTATTACGGAAAATACTACTTATTTTACGCCCGCGTCTGATGCAATTCTTGACGCGACTGCGCTGCCTCTCCTGCCCAAGTTTATCAATTTTTGCCGTTTTGCAGTCAATAAAATTCGCCAAAGTTTTGGAATAGCCATTGTTTATAACCTGATAGGGTTATTTTTTGCGGTACAGGGACTTTTATCGCCACTGATTGCGGCGATTCTGATGCCTGTCAGTTCGATTACTGTAATTTTATTCACTACTTGGGGTGTAAAAAGGTTTCGGTTTTAAAGGAAAATTAGTAGTTTTGCAAAGATGTTGAAAAGATTTTTTTGAATGATGAAAACCCAAGTTTAGCACTTGAAACTGATAAAATGTACCGTACAGCTTTTGATTTTTCTGCTTTTTTGCGCTTGTTCAGGCACGAAATACTTGCAAGAGAAACAATATTTGCTTGAAGCACAAGTAATTAAAGGGAATAAAGATGTTTCCCCAGATGTTTTAGTGCCTTTTTTTCGGCAAAAACCTAACCGCAAAATTCCATTATTTGGCGAGCCTTACGTGGTCGCTTATTATGTGGGCAAGAAAGGGTATGACAAAAAAGTGGGCGCGTGGAAACAGGAATTGGATAGTTTACAAAAACAATATGTTTCCCCCACCAGCAAAGATTCCACAGATGAAGAAACAGAAGCAAAGCCCGTAAAAGCCTCAAAATCAGACAAGTTAAATGCTAAGATTGAAAAGAAAATCAATGATTTAGAACAAAAAATAGAAAAAGGGAATTGGCTGATGAGTTCGGTAGGTGATGTACCTGTGATTTTTGATAGCGTGCTGATGGTAAAGACTGCCTCGCAGATGCAACTATTTATGAGGCAGAAAGGTTTTTTTAAAGCAAAGGTAACGCCCTCATTTTCAGTTAAAAAGAAACACGCAACGGTAACTTATTTGGTGGAAGAAAATAAGCCGCGCCTCATTTATCGCTTTTTGGTGGAATCAGTAGATACTACTATTTTGCAAATTATCAAGAAAGACGAGGCAAATGCGCTGGTGAGGGCAGGAAAGCGGTTTGATGAGAGCATATTGAGCAACGAACGCGACCGCATAGGCAAGCTACTCCAAAATGAAGGCTACATGACCTTTGGGAAGCAATTTATTTATTTTGATGTGGATACGGTCAATGTCGACAGAGATTCCTTAGATGTACGCCTCACGATAGCTCCTAATGAGGAAAAAGGCAAACAAATAGCACATCAGCAGTTTAAGATTGGCGAGGTCAATATGATTACAGATGTGGGCGCGGTCGAGGGCGAAAACGTGGAATTAGAACGGCAAAAGGAAACCTACAAAGGCATTAATTACCTTGCTTTTAAACAAAAATACTCAAAAAAGCTACTCAATGCGCGTATTCGTATTCGCCCAGAAGATTTGTATAACAGAAGCAAAATAGAAGATACGCAGCGCGCCTTAGCCGCCTTGGACGTTTTCAAATTTGTGAATGTAAAACCCGACACAGTGAATAACGTGCTGAGAACCAATATTTTCGCAAGCCCATCACCCATCAATGACCTCAGTATAGAAACAGGGCTTAATATGGTGCAGACTTTTCCAGGTCCTTTTGTGGGCATTACGCTAAAAAACAGAAATACTTTTGGGGGGTGCGAAACCTTAGAGATACGTGGGCGATATTCCTTAGAGGCGCAGGCAGGTGTGATTGGAACGGGCAGGGGCTATGTGGGGCAGGAAATTGGGGTCAATGCCACGCTAAACTTTCCTAAATTGTTGTTTTTTGGAGAAAAATTTAACAATCGCGTGGGCGCGTACCTGCCGCGTACACGACTCACCACTGGCTATACTGACATCACGCGACCCGAATACAGCCGTACCAATTTCAGAACTACGCTTACCTACGATTGGACAGATAAGAAAAATTCTACTTTTTCCTTTAATTTGTTTGACATGACCGTTGTGAATACTCGCGAGGTTACGGACGATTTTGTGAAATATTTGTTCAACATCTCGGCAGGCGGCAATACTTTATTAAAAAGTTTTGACCGCTTGTTTATTTCGAGTATTTCGTTTAACTATACTTATTTTAATAACAAAAATTTTTACGTCAGAGCCTTGGGAGAGCTGGGCGGCACTACACTTAACTTACTCAGTAACAGTCTTTTCAGAAATGATGGTGGCACTATCTTTGGGCTAACTACTTTTCGCTACGTAAAGGCAAATGTAGAGGTGCGCCGTTATTTTGATTTGAAACCTGACAAAAGTCGCACGCTTATTTTGCGCGCCAATTTGGGTATCATCACGCCTTATGGAAAAATTGGCGACAAACCCAATACCGTCTTGCCTTATGAAAAATATTTTTTTACGGGAGGCACCAGTAGTATCCGCGCTTGGCGACCACGCCGCTTGGGGCCTGGAAGTTTTGCGTACATAGACCCGAATACAAAGCAAATCAGTGATGCAGTGGAGCAACCTGGAGAGATGTTATTGGAAATGAACATGGAAGTCCGCCAAAAACTTTTTGGCTTTGTGCATGGTGCATTTTTTGTAGATGCGGGTAATATTTGGATGATAAACCGCGACTCGCGGGCGGGTTCTCAGTTCTTATTACAAAATTTTTGGAAAGAAATAGCCATAGGAACAGGGCTGGGCTTGCGCTTTGATTTTTCTTTAGTTATCATGCGTTTTGACTTTGGTATCAAGGTTTGGAATCCCGCACTCCCTGAAAATCAGCGATTTGTACTATCGGAATGGAAGTTAAGCGATACCACACTCAATGTGGGGATTGGTTATCCATTTTAACTGAATCCAATCACGATAGCTCAAGCAATGGCTATCTCTAAATCCATATTAATCTTTTCTTCTCCCAAACTTAAAATACTCGTTGCTGTATTTTGAAAATCCATTTCCTGTAATTTCTCTACAAACAAGTCTTTCATTTGTTGCAAATACTGTATATTTTCTTGCGCCAACTCCTGCCTGTAAATAAATTTTTCAAAAGCAGGAAAATGCTTGACCAAATCGTCTTTCGTATAAATTTCTATTCCTTGCCAGAGCGCGAGTGTCTGCCCCAGATAAAAAGCAATGGCTTTCCAGATATTTACATCTGCTGTATATTTTGCCTCAAAAGAATTAATTTCTTTAAAATCAATGATTTGCAGTGATTTTATTTTATGAGCAAAGGGGTGAATACCGTTCAGGGTTGGGCGAATCTGGCTACGATACTGCGTGCGTGTGCAGAAAGTCAGCACAGTGCGAATACACCGATACGTATTCAGCAAGAGATGCCTTTTGACGCTGTGTAGGATAGGAAGTGGAAATTTTTGTTCGTGTAGCGCGTAGGTATAGAGCAACGCATTATTTACACCATCAATTGTTGCTTTTGAGGGAATGGTATTGACGATTTGCCCATGTTGGACAGTGATTAGGTTGATATTCCAATCCACCTGCTGCGTAGCTTTGTAGTCTTGTATCCAAAGGTGTGCGGTTTGTTTGTCAGGAATATCCGCACATTCCAGCAAAACATCTTTGTCTTGGCTATTGTGAGAGCCAAAAAAGTAAAAAGGAGTATCAGCAGCTAACATTTCTATTATTTTGTTTTTTTCCAAAAATACATGGAAAAAACAAGAAAATTCTCCTAAATTGACCAAAATTTTGGTATAGCTAAATATGTAATGCTATGTTGTTGGTGTTGCACACAGCGTTCAACACACAACAAAGGCATAAAAGCATTACTTGTTTAAGACTACCATATTTTTTATCCGTAAGATACTGAAAAACAAACCTATAAGATTTTTGAAAATCTTATAGGTTTTAGTTTTTCCATAGAGAAAAGGTTAGATAATCAGTCTTTGAATACACTCATAAAAAAACTAACTTTCTACATAGTCAGAGGTCAGTTTAGAACTGAGGTACTCGCGATTGAGCATAGCGATATTGGTGATGGAGATTTGCTTAGGACATTCTGCCTCGCACGCACCTGTATTTGTACACGCCCCAAAGCCTTCTGCGTCCATCGTTGCTACCATTTTTTCTACCCTGCGCTTGCTTTCTGCCTTGCCCTGTGGGAGCATAGCCAACTGCGATACTTTGGCGGAAACGAAAAGCATGGCGGAAGCATTTTTACAAGCTGCCACGCAAGCTCCACAACCTATGCAAGTTGCCGCATCAAAGGCATTATCTGCGATGTCTTTGGGGATTGGGATTTCGTTGGCATCTACGGTTACGCCTGTATTGACCGAAATGTAGCCGCCCGCCTGAATGATGCGGTCAAAAGCTGTTCTATTCACTACCAAATCCTTAATGACAGGAAACGCCTTGGCTCTCCATGGCTCTACTACTATCGTATCGCCATCTTTGAAAGACCTCATGTGTAGCTGACAAGTCGTAGTTTGCAAAGGTCCATGTGGCTTTCCATTGATGACCATATTACAAGAGCCACAAATGCCTTCGCGACAGTCGTGGTCAAAAGCAATAGGTTCTTCGCCTTTGAGCAACAAATCCTCATTCAATACGTCAAACATTTCTAAAAATGACATATCAGGCGAAACATGGTCTATTTTGTAGGTAACTAAACCGCCTTTGTCTTGGGCGTTTTTTTGTCGCCAAACTTTTAATGTTATTTTCATAATTTTTTTAGTTATGAGTTATAAATCATAAGTTTGAAAATCAATGAACTATATTAAAAAAAAAAATTCATAACTTATAATTCATAACTGAATTACTTATTTATAGCTTCGTTTCGAAAGTTTTACATTTTCGAATACTAATTCTTCTTTGTGCAAATTTTCGGGTTTGTTATCGCCTGTGTATTCCCAAGCAGCTACGTAGGCAAACTTATCATCATTGCGGTCTGCTTCGCCTTCTGGGGTTTGGTACTCCTCGCGGAAGTGTCCTCCACAAGATTCTTCGCGACTCATGGCATCGTCAATCATCAGTTCGCCAAGTTCGAGGAAATCCGCCACGCGCAGAGCTTTTTCCAGCGTGATGTTCAGTTCTTCATTTACACCTACAATCTTGACATTTTTCCAGAACTCTTCCCTGATTTCTTGCATACGTTTTTTGGCAAAAGTCAAGCCCTTGGCATCGCGGGACATACCGCAGTAATCCCACATGATTTTGCCCATTTCTTTGTGGAAATGGTCGACTGTTTTTGTGCCATTGATGCTCAATAACTTGCTAATAATGCCTTTTACGTTTTCCTCTGCTTTTTTGAACTCGGCGTGGTCTGTAGGAATTTTGGTCGCAGGCATAGCCGCCAAATAATCGCCCACTGTATAAGGCGCAACGAAATAACCATCTGCCAAGCCTTGCATGAGCGCACTGGCACCCAATCGGTTAGCTCCATGGTCAGAGAAATTTGCCTCGCCAAGTGCATACAGCCCAGGTACGGTGGTCATCAAGTTATAATCTACCCACAAACCGCCCATGGTATAGTGAACGGCAGGATAAATACGCATAGGCATTTGGTAAGGATTTTCACCAGTGATTTGCTGGTACATATCAAATAGGTTGCCATATTTAGCCTCTACTACTTTTTGAGAATCGCGCTTGATGGCATCTGCAAAATCTAAATAAACCGCCAAACCGCTTGTCCCTACGCCTCTGCCTTCATCACAAACTTGCTTGGCATTGCGCGAAGCGATGTCGCGAGGCACTAAATTTCCAAAAGCAGGATATTTTCTTTCCAAAAAATAATCTCTTTCTTCTTCTGGAATGTCTTGTGGTTTGCGTTTGTCGCCTTTGGCTTTTGGCACCCAAACCCTGCCGTCATTTCGCAAAGATTCGGACATCAGCGTCAGCTTGGACTGGTGGTCGCCCGAAACGGGGATACAAGTCGGGTGAATCTGCGTAAAACATGGATTGGCAAAGAATGCACCGCGTTTGTGGGCGCGCCATGCGGCAGTTACGTTACTTCCCATCGCATTAGTAGAAAGGAAGAAAACGTTGCCGTAGCCACCTGTGCAAAGCAAAACGGCATGAGCAGAATGTGATTCTATCTTGCCTGTAACTAAGTTACGAGTAACAATTCCGCGTGCTTTTCCATCAATTATCACTACGTCAAGCATTTCCGAACGCGTAAACATTTCGACTTTACCTGCCGCAATCTGACGGCTGAGTGCGCTGTACGCCCCCAACAAAAGCTGCTGCCCTGTTTGCCCACGTGCATAAAAAGTTCTGGAAACCTGCGAGCCACCAAAAGAACGGTTGGAAAGCAAGCCACCATATTCGCGTGCAAAAGGTACGCCCTGCGCCACGCACTGGTCTATGATGCTCGTACTGACCTCCGCCAAGCGATAAACGTTGCTCTCTCTTGCCCTAAAATCACCACCTTTGATGGTGTCATAGAACAAGCGATGTACGCTGTCGCCGTCATTTTGGTAGTTTTTGGCGGCATTGATACCTCCCTGCGCCGCAATGCTGTGCGCGCGACGAGGGCTATCCTGAAAACAAAAAGCCTTGACATTATAGCCTAACTCTGCCAAGGAAGCCGCCGCAGATGCGCCAGCCAGTCCCGTTCCCACCACGATAATGTCATACTTGCGCTTGTTAGCTGGGTTTACCAATTTCACATTAAACTTGTGTTTGCCCCATTTTTCTGCTAACTGTCCGTCTGGAATTTTAGAATCTAACTTCATATATGTAAATGATGAATCTGGAATGATGAACCTGCTAAGTAATTATGAATTATGAATTAATATAATTTACTAATAATAAATTTTATATAAAATCTATAATAATAAACTAATTTTCAGCGATTACTTATTATTTGAAACCCCAATAAGTCAATTATACTCTATTTACTATCCTTTAATTTTTTGTGCTAATTGATTGTTTTAAGAATTTGGGAATAAATGTAATAGAAATTTTTTTGATGAAAAAAATAGCACGTAATTATTTCTTTTTTGGGCATGAGAGCCTCTCTATTCCCTCCACTATCCCAAAGGTTTTAAATCGTAAATCTTGCGAATATCGCTAAACTCCTTTGGCATATCCAAGTCCAAATCTATCAGTTCACCCGTCCTGATATTAAAAACCCAGCCATGAATCTGCGGAAAGCCTGTTTTGTACCACATTCGCTGTACGTGGTCTATCTTGATGATATTGATGCACTGCTCCCGCACATTTAGCTCTACTAAGCGGTCAAAACGTTTTTTTTCATCTTTAATGCTTTCTAATTCAGCTTGGTGCAAACGAAAAACATCTCTAAGCGTTTGTAGCCAACTGTTTAGCTGCCCCATGTCGCTGGGTTGCAGCGCAGCTTTCACACCTCCACACTCATAATGCCCGCAAATGATGATGTGCTTCACTTTGAGATGTTCTACCGCATACTGAACCACCGCATTGACATTGCTGTCTGTGGGAACAATCAGGTTGGCGATATTGCGATGAATAAAGATTTGTCCTGGCTCTGCGCCCATGAGGTCTTCGGCGGTAACTCTGCTATCTGAGCAGCCAATATACAGATATTCAGGGCTTTGTCCTTTAGAAAGATTTTCAAAATAGGCAGGATTGGTACTTAATTTTTCTGCAATCCATGCTTTATTATTTTCAAAAATGTGTTCAAATGTATTTTTCATGATTCTTCAAAAGTGATTTTTTCGGGAATAAAATAAATAAGTGGTACTATCAAAAACAACGCAAAAGAAATATAGGCAGAAATATAACCAGAAAATGCCGCAAATAAATAAACCATTATACTCAATATATTTTTTATCATGATTCTCTGCTTGGTTCGGGCAGAAATATTTTCACTCACCAGCTTTGCATTTATAGCATAATTCCTTAATAACCAAAAACATAGCGCATTCATAAAAAAGATAAGCCCATAAAATAACTCAGCTTCGGGTAGGAAAGGGTTTGCGCCAATAAAATTGGTAGAAAAAGGAATCAGGCTCATCAAAAAAAGTAGTAAGTTATTCAGCCAGAGTAAGGTAACAGTTGCGCGCTTGATGTGGTGAAACATTTGGTGGTGGTTTATCCACATGATTGCCAAAATCACAAAACTTATCAGGTACGAAACAAATTTGGGCAAAAGCATGGATAGCACCTTCCAGACATTACCCGCATTGATTCCCCCTGCTATTTCGGGGACTTTCAGGTCAAAAACCATGATGGTGATGATGATAGCAATGATGCCATCACTGAATGCTTCTATTCTATTGGTTGCCATACAAATAATCTTTTTATTTTGCCACAAAAGCATCTGGGCTTACAAAAACGTATTCGTGCCAAGTTCGCCAGCATACAATTTTTGTGGTTTTGACCGTTAAAATTACGCAAAACATTAAAAACATCATTTTATTTAAAACTTTTTTCTTGATATTCCGTTTTTTAGATTAAACTAAATTTATTTTTAAATATTAAAAACATTTTTTTTATGAAACAGATTTTCCAAAAAATCAAAACAAATTTTCAAGAAAAATATAAGAAACATGGTAAGAAATTTATCTTGTTTTACGTACTTTGGTTGGTATTTAAGTGGACAGTGGGCGCGTGGGTATTTTCATATCTTTGGGAATATTTTAACTAAAAAACAACAAAACTATGGCAATCATTGACGTAAAAGTTCTTCCCGAAAACCAGTATTGGCTTTGGGGAGATGACAAAAAAGAGTGTTATCTTTACATAGAACTGCAAGGGAAAAAGCTGGTAAACACACAGAAAAAGCCTCCTTTGAATATTTCTTTGGTCATTGACCGAAGCGGCTCTATGGCAGGCGACAAACTAAATTATGCCAAGAAAGCCATTGATTTTGTGATAGATAATGTTTCCGAAGCGGACTTCGTTTCTATCGTCCAGTATGATGACTTGGTAGAAGTGGTGCAGCAATCTGAAAAAGTACAGCACAAAGCCGCCTTACACCAAAAAGTAAAACAGATAAGCGCGCGCAACTCTACTAACCTAAGTGGCGGAATGTTAGAGGGATACAGCCAAGTACATAGTACCAAAGCAAGTAATTTTGTCCATCGCGTGCTGTTGCTCTCTGACGGGCTGGCGAATGTGGGCGTTACCGAGCCTGCCAAGCTCCAAGAAATTGCACAAAAAAAGTTTAGAGAAGAAGGGATTGCTCTTTCTACCTTTGGCGTGGGGGCTGATTTTGATGAAAAACTGATGACCAATTTGGCAGAGTACGGCGGTGCAAACTATTATTTCATAGATTCCCCAGACAAAATTCCACAGATTTTTGCGAAGGAATTGGAAGGCTTGCTGGCGGTGGTTGCCCAAAATACGCACTTGAAAATCACCTTTCCTGCTGAGTATTTTTCTTGTCAGAAAGTGTATGGTTATCCTTCTTCGCCTCAAAATAACGAAGTTAATGTTAATTTTAATGATGTTTTTTCGGGGGAGAAAAAAGCAATTCTTCTCAAATTTGAGGTAAAAAAACCCATAGAACAAAATTTCCAATTTACGGTCAGACTTTCCTATAATGATGTGGCTGAAACCTATAACCAAGTAGTGCATCAAGAAGAAATAAACGTACAGACTACTATTTCTACCCACATGCACAGCATGGGTATTCATCACGAAGTATTGGCGAATATTGCGCTTTTTGAGTCGAATGAATGGCTGGACATTGCCACTGACGAGGCAGACAAAGGCAATTTTGAAAAGGCAAAAGAATGGACGCTCAAAAACAGGGTTTATTTGGAAACGATTTTCAAAATAATCTCGCCTACTGAGGAGCTAAATAAACAGTATCAGGCAGTTATAGACTACGAAGCGCAATTAGCAACGATGAAGGAAATGAGTAAGCAAGACTTTATGATGGCTCAAAAAATGACGCGTAGCGTATCATATATGCAAAAGAAAAAAAGATAAAAATTTAACCTGTGAGGTCTTGAAGCCTCACAGGTTTTTTAATTACAAAAAAATGCTACCTTTGTAGCAAAATAGCACAAAAACTGAATGTTTCTACTCAATCAAATCAAATCTTATTGGGACAAAATCACCAATATAGGCATTAGTGCTTCTCTTTCGTTTGCACAAAGAAGGAAGACACGACTGCTGAATGGAATGGCTGTGGTGGGAGGTACTGGGACGACATTTTATATGCTATTTACCTTATTTACGCTACCTCCTGCCGCTACACTCACCTCGATTGACCCGTTTTATTACCTTAATTTTATACTTATTTTCACCTTTGTCATTGTGCTTTTTCTCCACTCCATGCACTATTATATATTGGCGAAGGTGATAGGATTGGTGGTTATCATTTTATTTTATACCTACGTGGGCTTTTCTTCTGGCAAACCCTACGAAGGTGAAATGTTTATGGTGCTGATTGCTGTTTTTGTTTTCATTATGTTTGACCAAAATAAATTTATCATACCCATTTTTCTGCTTTGTTTTGCGTGTTTTACTGTCCTTTTGGTCAATATTGCCCAGAAAAATGAGGCTATTTTTGGTTACATCATCAATGCGGGCGTTTATGTACGAATGTTTACATTATTCATATTTTTATTTTTTGCACTTAATTTTTTTCGCTTTGAGTATTGGAACTATCAAGCCGAAATAGAAGAAAAAAATAAGGTTTTGCATGAAAAAAACAATGAAATTTTGGCGCAAAGTGAGATATTGGAGGCACAGACCATTGAGCTTTCAAAACTCAATCAGACCAAAGACAAGTTATTTTCTATCATAGGGCATGACCTCCGCACACCCATTGCGGGTTTAAAATCTATTTTGAATGTAGTGGAGGAAGAGGAGATGAGCAAGGAAGGATTTGACAGTTTTTCTGATTTGCTCAAATCCAATGTAGATAATACCTATCAAATGCTGGAAAACCTATTGGAATGGTCTAAATCGCAAATGCAGGGCATGGTGAGCAATCCTATTTCAGTAGATTTGGTAGAAATGATAAATGATAAGACGCTGCTATTCTGCGAGTTGGCTCGTGCAAAGGGAATTACCATCACCAATCATATTTGCGCCCATACCCTTGTGTATGCAGATACGAACCAAGTGCGGCTTATTCTCAGAAATCTTCTCACGAATGCCGTAAAGTTCACGCCCAAAGGCGGAAAAATAGACATTTCGGCAACGGTTGATGCCCAATTCATCACTGTTTGCATCAAAGATACAGGCGTAGGCATGGGGCAAAGTCAGGTAGAAAAGTTATTTGACCCCAATATAATACTGAGTAAACGCGGCACAGAGGGCGAGCATGGCACAGGGCTGGGGCTGATGCTGGTCAAGGAATTTGTGAGCAATAATGGGGGCAAAGTTTGGGCAGAAAGTGAAGAAGGCAAAGGAAGCAAGTTTTGCTTTACGCTGAAAAGAAATAATGAAAATGCGAATATATACGTTTAATTTTATTTAATTTGTCAAAAAAATTTACTTTTTTCACTCAAAGACTCCAAAAATTAACCATGAAATATCTTTTACTGGGTATTACTTTCATTTTTGCGCTTACAAAGGGAGAACAGCCTTCCCCTAAATTTGATAAAAATCTATACGAACAGTGCAAGCGCGACTTTCAAACTTCGATGATTGACCTCTACATGGACAGTATGCACCGCGCAGGTAAATATACAGGCGTTTTTTTGGTAGCAGAAGGCGCGGAAATCATGTTCAAAAAGGCGTATGGGCGGTCTTGGATTGATACTACGCAGATTTTTACCATCAATACTTCTATGCAGCTGGCTTCTGTTTCCAAACCTTTTACGGCGATGGCAGTGCTAATTTTGAAGGAAAAAGGTTTACTTTCTTACCAAGATACGATTCAAAAGTTTTTTCCCAAATTAAAATATAAAAACATCACTATCAGGCACTTACTCAATCATACTTCGGGCTTACCAGATTACCTGAACCACGCTTGGGTTTTTGATAAACACATTGGTAAGCGAGAAGAACTGACCAATCAGGGTTTGTTGGAAATATTGGAACAAAATCCGCAAAAAATTAGGCAATCTTTCCAAGCAGGCGAAAAACACCAATACAGCAATACAGGTTATGCGCTACTTGCCTTGATTGTAGAAAAGGTGTCAGGTATGCCTTTTAGAGATTTTATGTCCACCCATATTTTTATGCCTTTGGGAATGACAAGGACTTTTTGCTATAGCAAATCCATGAAAATCAAGATGTTGCGCGAGCAAGACCCCAAAGATGGCGTACTCGGCGATAAGGGCATTTTTTCCACTGTGGAGGATATGTTTAGGTGGGACCAGGCACTTTATACCGAAAAATTGATTAAGCAAAGTACCAGAGAAGAGGCTTTTAGCCAAGGGGTTACGCTGGACGAAACCAAGTTTGACTATGGCTACGGCTGGCGACTCACCCAAAGCGACAATGGAGAAAAGATTGTCTATCACAAGGGCTTGTGGCAGGGCGCAAATCCTATGTTGATTCGCCTTGTGGAGTGTAACCGCACCGTCATTTCGCTGCACCCCGTCATGTCCAAAATGAATTCTTGGGACATGATTTACAAGGTGAATCGCATTATGAACGAAAGCGAAAGGTCTTGTCATGGATTTTAAGGCGCAAGAAAATTTACAAATAGCCAACATTGATTTTTTTTATTAACTTTGTATAGTAATACGATTTTTCTAAATCAATTATAGAAATTTATATTAGTTATGAAACACACACAAAATTTACTTATACTTTTTGTAATTATCTTATTATCAAATTGTAGTGAAAAAGAAGTAGCACAAACAGATAAAGTTGTTAAGGAAAATGACTTCTTAGAACTTTCTGAAAATCAGCTGGCTACGCTAAATATTAAGTTTGCCAAGGCTGACCAAAAGCAGATTGTAGAAAATGTGTATCTCAATGGAAAAGTCAAATCACTCCCCAACCTGAGCGCGACCGTTAGCTCAAATATTGATGGCAAAGTAGATAAGATTTTTGTGGTGGAGGGAAATATAGTCAGGAAAGGACAGGCACTGATGACGCTAACAAGTATGGAACTGATTGAGTTACAGAATGATTACATGACCGCAGAAAGTGAAACCGATTTCTCTATCATTGAACTGGACAGACAAAAAGAACTCATCAAAAGCAACGTGGGCGCGCTGGTAAATTTGCAAACAGCAGAGGCAAAATATAATGCTTCTTTGAGCAGAGAAAAAACCTTGAAAGCAAAGCTGGATTTGCTCGGTGTCAATACAGCCAACCTCCAAGACCCCAAAAACGCGAATGTTGTCAGTGCCGTAACTATTGCCTCGCCCATAGATGGTTACATTATCAAATTACCCGTTTCGGTGGGTGTACTTGCCTCTACCCAAAGTGTGCTGGCTGAAATCGTAAACGTAAACGAACTTCATGCAGAGATTTATGTCTATGATAAAGACATTGATTTGGTAGAAGAAGGGCAGACAGTAGAGATAGATTTTATCAATCATTCTTTCGAAACAGTCAAAGGTACGGTGAAAAATATTTCACGTTCCATAGACCCAGAAACCAAGGCGATAGAGGTTCACGTAACCTTCAACCCACCCAAAGGCGCGCTGGTACTTCCTGGAATGAGTGTGCGCGCGATTGTGTTAAACAAGGACAATGACGTTACAGCCCATGCTGTCCCGCTTGCGGCAGTGCTTCAAGAAGAAGATAATTATTTTGTCTTTGGTACTGATTCTGAGGCTGGTAGCGGTAAACTACGCATCAGAAAGTACAAGGTGAACTTGGGTGATAAAGATGAAAATTTTACCGAAATTGTTTTCCCCAATACAATGCCTGCAAACTTGACGATTGCTCAAAATAATGTAGCGGCATTGGAAATGCAAAGAAAACAAATGAGTGGCACAGGCTTGTAGTTTTTTTGACTACAAATTTTGGGAATGAAGTATCATCAATGTAACTTTAAAACAAAAAAACGCAAAGAAATGTATGGTAACAGAAATCACACGAGGCGTTAAAGTAAGCGTACTGACAGAGTTTATGTTCGAACACTCAAAGCCTGAGAACTTTCACTATGTTTTTGCCTACCACATCACGATTGAGAATCACAGCGAGTATGCAGTGCAACTCCTTCGCCGTCATTGGTTTATATTTGATTCTAATGGTACGCGGGGCGAGGTAGAAGGCGAGGGCGTGATAGGCTTGCAACCCATCTTGGAGCAGGGCGGAGTGCATCAGTATAGCTCTGGCTGTAACTTGCGAACGCCCATTGGCAAGATGGAAGGCACTTATCTGATGGAGCGCATGAGTGATGGACATCAATTTATGGTTGCGATTCCTGCTTTTGTAATGATTGCACCTTATATTTTAAATTAAGTTGAAAACTTTTTTAGACTACCTTTCCTTTTGGTTCAGTGCCTCCAACGCACATGGACTTCATTCTCCTTTTGTTTTCCAGCTCTACAACGAGGTGATTGCCTCTGACAAAACGTATTATTGCTTTGGCGAAATAGAGGAACTGCGTTGGCAGCTATCTTCGGACAAAACTCCCTTAGTAATCAATGACTTAGGCGCAGGCTCAAAGGTACTGACCTCACCTGAGCGCACTATTGCCCAAGTGGTGAAAACCTCAGTTTCCAAACCTAACATTGCCCAGCTTATTTTTAAACTGATTGACTTTTTTCAGCCACAAACCATTTTTGAATTAGGCACTTGTCTGGGCTTGACCACATTGTATATGATGGAAGCAATGCCTTCTAAATCAATAATTTATACATTTGAAGGAAGTGAAAGTTTGATAGAAACCGCAAAGTCAATCTCCACAAAATATGAGCAAAATACCTCTGGGCATATCAAGAAAAAAATAGCATTTGTGCTTGGTAACTTGGACAAAACTTTGACAGAAAAAACACATACAATAGATAAATTGGACTTTGTTTTTTTTGATGCCAACCACCGTAGCGAGCCTACATTACGGTATTTTGACATTTGCCTCTCCAAAGCGCACGAAAATTCGGTTTTTGTTTTTGATGATATTTATTGGTCAGAAGAAATGAAAGCGGCATGGAAGCAGATTCAGGCGCACCCACGCGTGAGGGTTACAGTCGATTTGTTTGATATTGGCTTGGTATTTTTTTCAGAAAAACAGCCCAAGCAACATTTTAAGTTAAAAAAATAGTTCATCATTCATCATTACTTTATAAATATGGCATTGAAACAAAAAAGTCCGCAAGATTCCTTAGTTACTATGACCGAAATGGTGCTACCAAATGACACCAATCCACTGCACAACCTCATGGGCGGGCGCATGATGCACCTCATAGACATTGCGGGCGCGATTTCTGCACAAAAGCACTCACAAAGAATCGTCGTAACGGCTTCGGTGGATAATATTTCCTTTCACCAGCCTATCAAGCTGGGCAGTGTGATTACCTTGCTGGCGCGGGTAACTCGGGCATTTAACTCGTCTATGGAAATCTATGTGGAGGTCTATATGGAAAATCTGGCATTGGACAGTAAAGTGCTGACCAACAAGGCTTTCCTGACCTTTGTGGCGATAGACCAAGCAGGCAATCCCATCAATGTTCCTGAACTTATCCCTGAAACAGAAGACGAAAAAAAGCTGTATGAAAGTGCTTTGCGTCGCAGGCAGTTGCGCTTGATTTTGTCAGGAAGAATGAAACCAGATGAGGCTACTGAGTTGAAGTTATTGTTCGAGGATTAAAAAAGATGGTAAAGTTGTGTGTGTATTTACGCGTATTTTATGATATTACATAAATTTTGACTTAATTGGCACTAAATTTAGGCAATTAATTTATGTGATTTGCTTTTTGACAATCATCTTTCCCCTTTTTGTATTAATTTTCGGTAGGCTTCTCTGACTATGAATTTAGATTATGTATAGAAGAATTACATTTTTATTGGTTTTTATCCCATTTTTCGTATTGCAGAGCATTGCTTTATGGGCGCAAAATGACCAAATAAAAAAGTTGAAAGAAACACTCCCTCTCGTCAAAGAGGAGGGGGCGGAGATGAAATTGAGTAATGAATTGGCGCAGGCTTATTTGGAAAGTGCGCCTGATTCATCTATTCGCTATGCCACCCGCGCCTTAGACCTTTCTCACCAGCTCATCTCCAACGAAGATGAGTTTCAGGCACTTAACACCTTAAAAGCAGCGTTTCTGAAAATAGAAATGTACGAAAAAGCAGTATTATACGAAATCCAACTTGCCGCTTACTACGAAAAAACCAATAATGAACTCGAACTTACCAAAACTCTCAAAGAAATAGGCGACACTTATCGCAACGAGGGCGTGTATGGCTCTGCTCTCCAGTATTACCTTTATTTGCTCAAAATCAGAGAGGACAAATCAGATAACAAAGGCATAGTCAATGTGATGAACGACTTAGGTATTGTGTTTCGCGAACAAAAAAACTACAAGGAATCTCTCCGCTATTTTACTGATGCCTTCAACCTGCTCAGGCAAAACCCAGACCTGCAAGAGGAGCTGGGCGAAACTTTCAGCAATATTGGTACGGCTTATTACTTTATGCAAAATTATGATAGCGCAAGTTTTTATTTCGAAAAAGCATACACACTCAAAAATAAGCAAGGGAATTTTAATGAAATCGCCAAGTCTATCAATAACTTAGGCTTGATAGAAAGAGCGAGAGGAAATAATACCATCGCCATTGCCAAATTTACAGAGGCACTAAACCTGCTGGCAAATGTGCATAGTGATGATTTCCTGATGACCAATATTATTTTGGATAATATTGGAGATACTTACCTCCAAGCAGGAGAGTTGAAAAAGGCATTGGATTCCCACAAAGAGGCTCTGTACGTTGCCAGCAAGTCGCACGCCAAGGAAAGAATGATAGAAAGTTACCAAAGTCTGGTAGAAACTTACAAGGCAATGAACGACTACAAAAGTGCTTATGAGTACGAGCATCTGTATAATCTTTCCAAAGACACACTTTATACAGTCCAAACGGCAAAACAAATCGCAGAAATGCGAACTCGCTACGACAGCGAACAAAAACAAAAATCCATAGAAATTCTCTCCAAAGAAAACGAAATCAATGGCTTAGAACTCAAAAGACGCAATCAATTTCTTGTGTTTTTGGGTTTGGGGTTAGTCCTTGCCACCATTTTAGGCTTTGTACTCTACCATCGTTATTTGTTCAACAAAAAAGCAAATAAACTACTTAGAGGGCAGAATGAAGAAATTTTGGAACGAAAACAAGAAATTATAGCCCAGCGCGATGCTTTAGCCCACCAAAGCCACGAACTGACAGTTGCCCTGACCGAACTGGACAAAAAAAATCACGCCGTAATCAGTAGCTTGAACTATGCTTCGAGAATCCAAAGTGCTATTTTGCCTCAAAAAAACGAATTAGCATCTATTCTTTCGGACTGCCTCCTATTTTTCCAGCCAAGAAGCGTGGTCAGTGGCGATTTTTATTGGTTTGGCAAAGTACCAAAGCCACAGGGTGGGCAAAAACTCATTTTTACTGCTGTAGATGGAACGGGACATGGTGTGCCTGGTGCTTTTATGTCGTTGGTGGGCAGTAGCTTGCTCAAAGAAATTGTGCATACGCGCAAAATCACCTCACCCGAACAAATTTTGATGGAACTGGACGAAGGCGTAAAGGAAACCCTCAAACAGCACGACACACACAACCAAGACGGCATGGACTTGGCTCTTTGCGTGATAGACCTTGACGAAGGAATCATGGAATACGCAGGCGCAAAAAACCCCTTAGTTTTGATTCAAGACGAAGAATTGCAGGTGCTGAAAGGCGATAGATTTGGGATTGGGGGCATCGATAAGGCACACAAACACAAGGACTTCCATAAACACACCATCGAACTAAAAAAAGGTTCTACGTTTTATATCTTTTCAGACGGTTTCCAAGACCAATTTGGCGGCGACGAAGGACGCAAATACGGGTTAAGACAGTTGAAAGATTTTCTTTTCGCGATTCATAACCTCCCCTTTGGTGAGCAAGAAAAAATGCTATTGGCAGAACTTACGCGCTGGCAAGGCACAAAGGAACACCAAACTGATGATGTATTGGTGATTGGATTTAAGGTTTGATAACCGTTAAAAAATTGGTAGTGTATAATGTATCATGCTCAAAATTTCACCCCCTAACCCCAAAAGGCTGTTTTCCCCCTTTGGAGGAGGTATGGGAAGGTTATCACCTAATTAGAATCATACCCAAAAAAATATTTTTCATTTTGAAACTTTTTTATCAGGTCTTTTGTTTGCCAAATGTAATACAATTTTATATTTATTTTTTATGTCTAAAAACGAAAAAAAACAACCAACCAAAGCGAAACGAAGCAAACGCAAAACGAAACCAGAAAATCGCAACAACAACAAAAACCGAAACACTGAATTTACTGAATTTCAACCAGATAAAGTCCGAGAAGTCTTACTTTCCCTCCTACATTCCTCTCCGCAAAAGCAACTTTCTCTCAAACAAATTCTTAAAAAACTTCAAGCCAAACATATCAAAATCAAAGCATTAATTGCTTTTTTGTTAGAAGATTTGACCAAAAGTGGCAATATAAACAAGGTTGCCGAAAATTATCAGATAAAAATTGATGTGGCTGACCTTATAGAAGGTGTAGTCGATTTTGTAAGTCGTGATTTTGCCTACATTATGGTAGAGGGGCAGGAACAAGATATTTGGGTGAGCAATAAGCATCTGAATACGGCACTTGACGGCGATACGGTCAAATTGATTATCCATAAATTTCGCAAAAGTAACAAACCCGAAGGCGAGGTGGTAGAGATAGTGAAGCGTGCCAGAACTGAGTTTGTAGGGCGAGTAGAGCTTTCTTCGCGCTTTGCATTTGTCATTGCTGACCACAAAAAAATGTTTTATGATATTTTTGTCAATCTCCAAGACATCAAGGGCGCAAGTCATGGCGATAAGGTCATAGCGCAGCTCGCGGGCTGGGACGAAAGAGGCAAAAATCCTGTGGGCAAAATCGTCAGGGTGCTGGGCAAGGCAGGCGAACACGAAACGGAGATGAATTCTATCATGGCGGAATACAGCCTGCCCATAGATTTTCCGCAAAGCGTGCTGAAATCTGCTGAAAAAATTAGTGAGGAAATTCCTGAAAGTGAAATCAAACTCAGGAGAGATTTTAGGAAAATTCCTACGTTTACGATTGACCCTTTTGATGCCAAAGATTTTGATGATGCACTGTCTATCAGGCGTTTAGAAAATGAAAACTGGGAAATAGGTGTGCATATTGCTGACGTTACGCATTATGTAAAACCTGATACGATTTTAGACCGCGAGGCACTCGAACGCGGCACGTCGGTTTATTTGGTGGATAGAGTCGTGCCAATGTTGCCCGAAAAACTCTCCAATCACATCTGCTCGCTTAGACCGCATGAGGACAAATTGACGTTTTCTGCCGTTTTTGAGATGACAGACAACGGAAAATTGATAAGTGAGTGGTTTGGGAAAACGATTATCAATTCGCACCGCCGATTTGCCTATGAGGAAGCGCAAGAAGTGATAGAAACAGGCAAAGGTGATTTTGTAAATGAAATCCAAACGCTGAACCGCTTGGCATTGATTTTACAAAAAAATCGTTATCGCAGTGGTGCTATTTCCTTTGAAACGGTGGAAGTAAAATTCAAATTGGACAAAAACGGCAGACCGTTGGAACTTGTACCCAAAGTTCGCAAGGAAGCGCACAAACTGATTGAGGAATTTATGCTATTGGCAAACAAACGCGTGGCAGAATTTGTGCATGGACAGCGCAAAGGCAAAATAAAAAACACGATGGTTTATCGCACGCATGATGCGCCTGACGCTGAAAAATTAGAAAACCTCAAAGTTTTTGCCAAACAGTTTGGGTATGAATTGGATACAGAAGGAAAAAATATAGCCAAATCACTAAACAAAATGGCGATAGATGCTGAGGGGAAAGCAGAGCAAAATGTACTGCAAAACTTGGCGATTCGCACGATGGCAAAGGCAAAATATACCTCTGATGTGCTCCCACACTACGGATTGGCTTTCAAGCACTATTCGCATTTTACTTCGCCCATTCGCCGCTATCCTGATGTATTGGCGCACAGGCTTTTAGAGCATTATTTGGCAGGTGGCGAGCCAGTAAATAAGGTAGAATTAGAGCAAAAATGTAAGCTAAATTCGGAACGCGAGAAACGCGCCGCAGATGCCGAACGCGCCTCTACCAAGTACAAGCAAGTAGAACTGATGCAAATTATCGCCTCACAAAATCACCCCTTGCACGTATTTGAGGGCATTATCGTAGGCGTTACCGAGTGGGGATTGTATGTAGAAATCACTGAAACCAAGTGCGAAGGCATGGTCAGACTCGCTGATATTCAGGACGATTACTATGAGTTTGATGAAAAAAGCTATGCTGCGATTGGCGCACGCTACAAACGTACTTTCCGCCTTGGCGACAAGGTAAAAGTCCGCATCAAAGCCACCAATCTGGAAAAACGAGTGATTGATTTGCTGATGGCGTAAGAATAAAGATGCTGAAAGTGAATATTGCAAATGCAGGAAATGTAATTGAGAACTTTTGATGTAATAAAATACTATTTGACAAAACAATGTGTTTTTAAGTTTATACCTCTGATTATCAAATAGTTACAAATTAAAAAGATGTAAACCCGTAATTTTAGGGTTCACATCTTTTTTTAATTCATTCCAAATAAAGGAGATACTTCATAGTATTAGTGAACCGTTGGAACGACGAACCGTTTTGTAATAAAAAAGGGGTTTAATATGATTCAATTTCGTAACATTAAGAGAAATGCTTGATATACTGTATTATAAGTTGAGTATTTTTTCATTGACTTTTAACACAAAAAGTACGTCGTGATTATTTTACAGCCTAACTTCTAAGATTTTTATCTAAAAAATAAAAATCTTAACTTTGTATCAGAACCAATAACCATAACCAATACGACAATGACACACGATTTTATGCCACTCAAAGGCACAGACTACATTGAGTTTTATGTAGGCAATGCCCGCCAAGCCGCCCACTACTACGAAACGGCTTTTGGCTTCGACTTAGTTGCCTACCAAGGTCCCGAAACAGGCGTGAAAGACCGCGTTTCTTATGTATTGCAGCAAGGGAAATTGCGCTTCGTACTCACAGGCGCGCTCGATTCGCGCTCGCCTATTGCCGAACACGTCAAGAAACATGGCGACGGCGTGAAGGTCTTGGCACTGTGGGTAGATGACGCAGAATCAGCGTTTTATAATGCCATGAGCAGAGGCGCAAAGTCTGTAAGCGAGCCTACTACCCTGCGCGACGAATTTGGGAAGGTCGTTACTGCCTCGATTCAGACCTATGGCGAAACTATCCATACTTTCGTGGAACGCACTGATTATCAGGGTGCTTTTATGCCTACTTATCGCGCCGCCAAGTCCAATCTGAAAACTACGCCTATTGGGTTAAAATATGTCGACCATTGTGTAGGCAATGTGGGGCTGGGTGAGATGAACCAGTGGGTAGATTTTTACGAAAAAGTCATGGGTTTCAAACTGCTCATCACTTTTGATGACAAAGATATTTCCACCGAATACACCGCGCTCATGTCCAAAGTGGTTTCTAATGGGTCGGGCTTTGTCAAATTCCCAATTAATGAACCTGCGGAGGGCAGAAAAAAATCACAAATCGAGGAATACTTAGAGTTCTACGAAGGCGCGGGCGTACAGCATATCGCCATCGCAACAGACGATATTGTCCACACAGTCAGTAGCTTACGAGAAAGAGGTATTGATTTTTTGCAAGTCCCTGATACTTATTACGAAGACTTGCTCGACCGCGTAGGCAAGATAGACGAGGAATTAGCGGCATTGCGAAAGCTCAATATTTTGGTGGACAGAGATGAAGAAGGCTATTTATTACAAATTTTTACCAAGCCGTTGGTGGATAGACCTACGCTTTTCTTTGAGATTATTCAGCGCAAAGGTGCGATTTCTTTTGGTAAAGGCAATTTCAAAGCCCTTTTCGAGGCAATAGAAAGAGAGCAAGAATTAAGAGGAAACCTGTAAAATAAAGAAAATGGACACGCAAATTTGTTGGGGAATGATAGGTTGCGGCAATGTAACTGAAAAAAAAAGCGCGCCTGCTTTTAATAAAATTCCTAATTCGCACTTGGTGGCGGTGATGAATCGCACGCCTGAAAAAGCACAAAAATACGCAGAAAAAAATGGTGTTCCTAAGTGGTATCTCACTGCTGATGAACTGATTAATGATAGCGAAGTAAATGCTATTTACATTGCTACGCCGCCCGATTCGCACCTCGAATATACCCTGAAAGCGGCGGCGGCGGGCAAACCTGTCTATGTGGAAAAACCTATGGCGCGTACCTATACAGAGTGCCTCCAAATGCTCCATGCCTGCGCGCAGGCAAACGTTCCTCTCTTTGTGGCTTATTATCGCCGTTATTTGCCTAAGTTTTTGAAAGTCAAAGAATTAATAGACCAAAAAGCCATTGGAGAGATTCGTTTTGTCAATATTCAGCTTACCTCTGCCCCCAAAAATGGCGATGAAAACCGCCAACATCTGCCTTGGCGCGTGATACCTGGGATAGCAGGTGGCGGACATTTTTACGATTTGGCTTCTCATCAGTTAGACCTCTTGGATTTTTTCTTTGGAAAAATTGTTGCTGCCAAAGGCTTTTCTACCAATCAGGCAGGTTTGTACCCCGCCGAAGACATAGTGGTAGGCTCTTTTGCCTTTGAATCGGGCATTTTAGGCAACGGTACTTGGTGCTTCACCTTAGATAAAAGCAGTGAAAAAGATGAAACCAAGATTTATGGAAGCAAAGGAAGCATTAGTTTTGCTACTTTTGATAGCGAGCCTGTCATGCTACAAAATGAAAATGGAAAACAAATTATCGAGGTAGAAACACCTGAAAATGTGCAAATCTATTTGATACAAGCCATTGTAAATGAATTACTTGGTGGAGAAAAATGTATCAGCACTGGCGCAAACGGTGCAAGGGCAAACCGGGTGATGGGGCAACTGACAGGAAAAGAACTTTGAGGAATAAACGATAAAATGCTAACTTTTTTCTTCATTTTGTAGTTAGATAATTAAAGTAAGAATAGTGCCAAAAGACTATCGAGTTAGAAATTATACGGTTTAAGTAACTGCACAAAATTAGTCTATATCATAATTGTTATTTAAAATATTGGTTATCAATATTTTGTACGTTTCGTTGCTGTGATTAATTCATAATTTATAACTAATAATTCATAATTACTTATAAAGAAAATCATTAAAATTTATTCTAAAAAATGGATACCCAACAAATCAAAGAGCA
>JAAFJS010000319.1 GCA_013298985.1 Cytophagales bacterium | reverse complement strand
TTTGGCATAAACCATTTGAGAAGATTTGTAGCGGTTTAGCAAGTTTGCCCAAGAGAATTCCCCTTCCTTCATTATCACGAGCCCTTGCTCGCTGAGGGCGTATTCGGGTAGCATATCCACAGGGCGCATGGGGTCTGTTGCGTCCAAGAGGTGTTCCTCATTGTCAAAGGTTACATAGGCGATGTTGTAATTAAATTTGTTGAGAATAGGATAAGTAACATTAATTTTTCCGTTTCCTCTCGTACTTAGTAAGATAGGATAGGCTTCTAAACCTGCTTCTCTGAACATTGACACCAAAAGCAAATTAATTTCTGCACTTCCGCCTTCCTTCTTTTCTATGACTTCCTTGACCTTCTTTTCAGTAAAAATTCCGTCATCATCATTGTATTTGAAGTTATTTTTTACGTAATCATAAATAGCCATCATTTTTTCTTTATTACTTGTTTTCCCTACTATCTGCTTGGCTACCAAGTCTTTGATAGGCGAACGCTTGTCCAAAAAACCTCCATAATCTTCATGCTTTAGTAGTTGCTCTATCAACTTTTCCCAAGTATTCAATACAGGCTTGAGAGGGCTGTTAGGAAACTGAGTAGAGGCGAGTTGCAGCCCTAACGAGTTGATGCAATCTCGGTATGAAGTAATAAATTTTTCGTCTTTGAAGGCTGGTACATCTGTCATTACCCAGCGACTGATGTTTTCTTTGTAATCTACTTTGTGATATTCTACACGACCTCCCCCAACTGCGCTTGGGTCAGCACTAATACTGTGCCTTTCAGTAAAATTAATCGTCTTGTTATTTTCTGATTGCTCATTGATATGAAAGGCTTGGTAGGCTTGACTATTGGTTACATAGTTAAAATACTCTGGGATAGCAACTTTGTACTCACTCCAAGCTACAGGGTGAGAAGACTGAAAACGCCAAGTAGGTAGCGTGAAATAACTATCAGAAACACTTTTGTAAGTATATTCGATAACCGAACCTTCTTTGACATTGGGCAGAGCAAATTTTTTATAGGCGTAATCATTCGCTACTTTTTCATCAAAAATGGCATCTTTTTCCATTTTTACTTTCTGAACCTGCCCATTCTCCAAATTATAAGTAAAACCTTTGATGTCAAGGATTTTGTCTTTATTACTGCTATTGTAGCCAATTTTTATATTTGCCAAGTCGTAGGCATCTTTTTTGAAGATTTTTATTCTGATGTGTATCTCGAACTCTCGCTTAAATCCGTCAGTTTCGTTATAGGTAAACTTAACATCGCCGTAGTCAAAAAGCACCACCGCGCTCGCGTTGGGGTCTTTGTCATACGCGGTCATTTTTACTTCGGACTCCTCTACTTTTCCGAACTTGGGCGCAGTAGATTGGGCGAAACTCGTAGAAAAGTTGATAGCAAGGACACTCAGTCCTATCCATAGGATTAGCAATAAAGAATTGTTTTTCATTTAGTTTAAAATGGTTTATAATCAGTAAACAAAGCCACAAATTTAGGTAAATTCTCTTTCGAAATCAAAGAAAAAAGATAGAAAACAGCTTTCACTGGTTTACTTCTATCCTAAAATAGTGAAAAAACTGATAAAAAGCGTCATTCCCAATGTACGCGTGTCTTCCCAAACACCGTAAAAAAAAACTTCCCAACAAGCAAGGCTTATTGGGAAGGGTAAGAATGTAAATCATTCTATATCAGATATTTCATCTTTCCCTTCCCGTTATATAAGCCATGTCCCCACTCGTCATTATTTCAAAGCAGCGCAAATCTGACCCCGCGTTATGGAGGTTCTTTACCGCGCCCTCTTTACCCCTTTGGGTTTTTACAGGCGCAGGTGTGTTGTCTGTTCTGCGTTCACCTTGTGTTAGCGGTTTTTCTGTGTAACGTTCCATGGTTAATTTGTGGTTTAGATGAAAAAAAATAAATCTATTGTGTTTTTGTAAAAAATGAGCAAAAGTGTATTGTCAAATCAAGCATTTTAATAGCAAGACATCATGGATTAGCTTTTTAAAAGCCAACATCAATGGAAAATAACAATTTTAATAAAAAAAGGATTATTACTAAGGTCAAAAATGATTGACTTTCTTGTTTGCGCCCAAAGCCTAACCAATTGACCTAAATGCCAATGACCAAAAGCTATTTGCTAAAAAAATGCAAGAAAGCATTACAGAAAGCCTGTCTGATGTCTGAATAAAGTGAAACAGCGTTCTGCTTACTTCTTGCAACCACTCCTACTATCGAGTATCGTTTGCATGACCTAATTTATTTTAAAAATGACGGGTGTACGTTGGGAAGACGTTTTCAATAGTAAGACCCAAATTGTGCCAAAAAAGTTGCATGAGGTAAAAAAAAATTACTTTTTTTTCAAAAATTTATTTTTTCTCGAAAAGAAGCCTTTATTTTTACCAAAAAAATAACATGACCCAATCCGAGCTTTTTACCCAAATCAAGCAAAAACAGTCTTACCTGTGCGTGGGCTTAGATACTGATATTCAGAAGATTCCCGCGCACTTGCTGGGCGAGGCTGACCCTATTTTTGCGTTTAATAAGCAAATCATTGATGCTACGGCTGATTGTTGCGTTGCCTACAAGCTCAATATTGCTTTTTATGAAAGCATAGGCGCAAAAGGCTGGGAAAGCTTAGAAAAAACACTTGCCTACATTCCACCCACTATTTTTACGATAGCAGATGCCAAGCGAGGCGACATCGGTAATACGTCTGCGCTGTATGCCAAGGCGTTTTTTGAAAATATGAATTTTGACAGCATCACTGTCGCACCCTACATGGGCAGAGATTCGGTTACGCCCTTTCTCCAATACAAAGGTAAGTGGGTGATTCTCTTAGGCTTAACCTCTAACGAAGGCAGTCAGGATTTTCAGATGCTTCGCTTAGAAGACGGCAAATATTTGTTTGAAAAGGTGCTGGAAACGAGCCAAACTTGGGCTACTGACGCGCAGATGATGTACGTAATAGGCGCGACACACCCCGAAATTTTCAAAAAAGTCAGAGAGATTTTGCCTCATCATTTCTTGCTTGTTCCTGGCTACGGCGCGCAGGGCGGCGACTTACAGACGGTTTCGCGGCTGGGCATGAACAGTCAGTGCGGCTTGCTGGTCAATTCGTCGCGAGGCATTATTTTTGCCTCAAATGGCAGAGATTTTGCACTTACAGCACAGAAAGAGGCGCAAAAAATAGTAGAAGAAATGAAAATATGCCTCCAACAAAGTATGTAAAAGAGAAAAATTTGCCACTTTTTTACTTAAAAAATACAAAAATAGGACTTAACCTATTTTTTCGTGGTATTATTCAAAGACTTCTTTGTCGAGTCTTTTTTATTTAACTAATTTATAATCAAGTAATTAAACTGTCTGCTATTTGTAAATTATCAAAAATCACTACTAAATACTTACATGAATGAGAAAGCAAGATTGATTTACACAACGTACACACTAAAAATACGTTCATCTGTGTAAAGAAAAACTATATGAAAAACCAACTATTATCTATCTCTTTTTTTATCGCTTTTACTTTGTTCCTTACGTCTTTCCAAGAACGAAATGCTACACAGCGTATCAGTATCGTGAATGATTCTGTCTGGGACATCAGAGAGGTCTATGTGAGTGAGGTAGCCAAAAACAAATGGCAGAACAATTTGGTGGAAGGAGAAATGCTCTCCGCAGGCGGTGGTGCTATTATCATCAAAACAGAATGTGGCACTTATGACATCAAAATCGTAGATACAGACAATCACGCCTGTATCGTCAAAAATGTAGAAACTTGTGGCAACGATAAGACAATTACCATTACTGACCAAAGCATAGATAGCTGCCTGAATGACTAAGGCGCAATCCTACGCAAGAAGACTACCTATTTTCTCAGTTTTAGCCAAAAATAAAGCGGAAGCACCACCGCAAAAAGCCAAAAAGCCGCATTTTCATAATAATAGTACAACAAAAAAAAACTGGCAAATCCCAGCACAAAAAATGATTGGGAAAAGTCTGTTTTCTGCTTTTCCACGTGTCCTCTTTTGCGGAAACCTGCCCTGATTCGCTTGCCGTAGCCATCAAACCCTAAGTCTTCTTTTCCATTTTCAGCGTCCAATTCCCTGCGCGCCTCCGCCATTTTCTGCTCAATTCTTTCTTTGACAGCGTCATAATAGCGCGGTTGGAAATCAAACCGCTTGTATTTGGGTAGCTTTACGATTGATGGTATCTTCATGGTTATTTATTTTTTATAATTTCATAATGAAAAAGCAAAGGTAAAAAATCATAACAAAACTTAAAAGAAGTCTAATCCTTAAAAACTTTTGGCAGATGGATAGTCAGTAACGTAATAATGGCTGTTTGTATCGTATCTTCTTCTTCATAGACCATGGGGGCTGTATATTTTCCATCTTCTTGGCGTATGAAAACCTCCACCATTTTTTCTTTGGGATAGACAATCCAAAACTCTTTGACACCAAATTCTTCATAAAGGTCTTTTTTCAAAGTTTTATCGCGTTTGTGCGTTCCTTTGGACACCACCTCGACTATCAGGTCAGGCGCACCTATTACCCCTTTATCGTCTAATTTTTCTGCATCACAAATTACACACAAATCAGGCTGCACCACCGTATATATTTCTTTCTCCGTTTTTGCCTCTTTATTAGGGAATCGCACATCAAAGGGAGCATTGTAAATCTCACATCCACAAGGGTTTGTATCAAAAAAATGTTCGAATTGATATTGTATTCGTTTAGAAGCTCTTTGGTGCATACGTAGCGGTGCCGCCATTGGCACTACTTTGCCTTTAATCAATTCTACCCACTCGTCAAACTGCCAAGTAAGGTAATCTGCATACGTATAAGTCTGGTCAAGGTCAAGCTCTGAAAGGCTATATTTCATTATTTATTTTGATTTTGAGGCTAATTTACACGAAATTTTTTGAAATTTGGAAAACAAAATGAATTAAAAAAAAGATATTACCTTTGAAATAGTAAACCAGACAAAAATATCCATGATGAAATATTGTATTACTGCACTTTCTCTTTTTTCTTTCTTATTTTTGATGGCTTGTAATGAGGCAAACATAGATACAGA
>JAAFJS010000318.1 GCA_013298985.1 Cytophagales bacterium | reverse complement strand
CGCTCTTCCGATCTAGCCATCTGAGCTAATCCCCCTTTTTCAAATCAGCTTGCAAAGATACAGTTTTTTTTGAATATATAAATACCACCAAGAAAAATATTCCTGCCACTGTAGCCATCGCGCCTGCAATAGAGCCATCAAGCCAAACAGCGAGATAATAGCCCATCACCGCAGTCAATATGCCAATGAGGGACGAAAGTATTAACATTTTTTGGAGATTTTGTGTGAGTAAATATGCCGTTGCTGGTGGAACTATCAGAAAACCAACGACTAAGATAGCGCCTACCGCCTCAAAAGCCGCAACCGTAGTGAGTGAAACCGCACCCATCAGTAAGTAATGCCACAAAGCTACATTCATACCACAAGCCGCCGCAAAAGCAGGGTCAAAAGTAGTGATTTTCAATTCTTTATAAGAAAAAACAATAAAAAACAACACAAGTATTAACACAAAACTCATCACCCAAACTACCCTGGGACCAAGACTAATGTTATCGCCAACTATCCAAACATCTATGGGTACATAAGCAATTTCACCGTAAAGCACACAGTCTTGGTCTAAATCTATCTGACCTGCATACGCTGCTATATAAATCACCCCCAGCGCAAATAAACTCGTGAAAGTTACACCAATGGAAGCATCTGTTTGAAGTTTTATTTTTTGATGAAAAAACTCAATCAAAAATGTGGTAAAAAGTCCTAAAGCACCCGCGCCAATGAGCATAGTTAGTGTATCGCGCGTGCCTGTGAGCAAAAACGCAAAAACTATCCCTGGCAGTATGCTATGCGAAATGGCATCACTCACCATTGCCATCTTCCGCAAGATGAGATAACAACCCAACAGGCTACAACAAACCGCTACTAATGAGCCACTTAGTATAATCCAAAAATCTACCATTATTTAACACCCTTGGAAAAAGATTTCAGAAATTGCTGTATCCTTGAATTTTTTGCCTTCATATACTTCTAAAATCACCATTTTGATTTTTGTCCCTGTTGATATCTTTTCAGGCGCAATCTTTACATTTTCAGGAAGTTGGAATGTTTGTATGCCCATTTTATCTTCGAGCATGACCTCACAGGCAGGCTTACCCTCTATAAAAATACGCAATTTTCGCACGCGTGAATTATTTTCCCATGTAATTTTATCTTTCTGATACCCATTTACGACGCACCAGCTTGCGTAGGGGAAAGCCATAAATTCCACAAACTCGCCAATCCCATAGTCAGCTTTGCCTTCTACCCAAGCCGTCGTTGGGTCATCATCAGTCAGATTTTCTGCTTTATAATGGCTAATTCCTTGTGAGGTTAAATAAGAAGAGGCTTTGGTATTGCTTGTGCCTTCACTACATTCACCCAGCACCCAGCCGTCAGGACTGTCTTGGTCTATTTTTGATTTTTCGGGCAACCAGTTATAATAACGTTCTTTTTGAGTTGCTTTTGCTTGCACCAAGGGCAAGTTTTGGGCAAAAATAGGCATTGATGGAGGTACTGACCATATAAAACAAAGCATCAGGAATTGGTATTTCATCTTGAATATCGTAATTTGAACAAGTAAATTACAAAACAATTACAAAAAGGCAACCAAATTTTTCTGATTTAATTTGCATATACTTCCAGCAGTCCATCAGGGAGATTGGTTTTGATACTTTTTGTTTCGTGGTTTACTGCCAATATGATGGAATTATTAATAGGAATCATGGCTTCTACGCCCTTGTATATGACCGCGAGCAGGTCTTGGGCGGGTAAGTTATAGATAAGTTTTACTTTTCCTATATTTCCCAAATTGATGTCATCTATTTGATAACCAACCAGTTGGTGTAGGTAATATTGACCTTCTTCGAGTTCGGGAAGCTCAGTCAGGGGCAGGTAAAGTTTTTTGGAACGGAGTTTTTCTGCTTGCTCTATAGAGGTTATTTCTGCTAACTTCATGGACATTTTGTTGCCTCTGAAATGGACGGCTGCGACCACAAAAGGAATTAGTGCGCCATCAACCTCGATAAGCACAGATTCCAAGTCCTCGTAGTCTTCGGGGAAATCTACATCTAAAACAATGGCTACATCGCCTTTCAACCCAATAGGTTTAGCAATGTAGCCAAGTTCATAACATTCTTCTTTTGTCATCGAAAATACTATGCTTGTTCTTCGTTGGTTGTATTTTCAGCATTTTCTTCAGCAACAGCTACAGGGGCTTCGGCTACTTGCGCTTTTTTCTGAATCGCGATAGTTCTTGCCTCTTTCACCTTCACTTCAGCATCTAATTTTGCTTTTGCATCAGAAACTTTTGCATTTGCCAATTTATCTACTTTCGCTTGTACTTCGCCTTCTTTTCCTGACTTCCAAGCGTTCAATTTTGCATCAGCTTGTTCTTGGGAAATAGCACCTTTGTTTACACCAATTTGCAAGTGCTTTCTGAACATTACACCTTTGTAAGAAAGGATTCTTCTCATGGTGTCTGTAGGCTGTGCGCCTTTCATCAACCAGTCAAAAGCCTTGTTTTCATCGAACTCGATAGTAGCAGGGTTTGAATTAGGGTTATAAGTACCCAATTTCTCTATAAATCTGCCATCGCGTGGCGACCTCGAATTAGCAACTACAATATCGTAAAGTGCTAATTTTTTGCGCCCTCTGCGCGCTAATCTCATTTTTACCATGGTCTAAAATGATTTGTGATTTGTGGAACTCGTCCAATTTTTTTAATCCCAGATTTTGGGACTGCAAAGGTAGGAAGTTTTTTGAGATTTTAAAATGTATTTGCTTTAATTTTTCTAATTTTGCAAAATGAAAGGTTTAATCATGCGTTCTACGGGTTCGTTTTATGAAATCAAAAGCGAGCAAGGCGAAATTTTTACGGGTAGGCTCAGAGGCAAATTGAAGCAAGACGGGCTAAAAAGTAGCAATCCTATTGCCGTAGGGGACTTTGTGGCGTTTGAAATCGAGGATACTGAGCAGAGAATGGTGATTATCAAAGACGTATTGCATCGGGAAAACTACCTCATTCGCCAATCTACGCACCGCAAAGGTGATGCCCACATTATTGCCGCAAATATTGACCAAGCCTTATTAATAGTTACTTTGGTGATGCCACGTACTTCTATGGGGTTTATAGACAGGTTTTTGGTGAGCGCGGAGGCTTTTAGGATTCCTACTATATTGATTTTCAACAAGAAAGACTTACTTAATGAAGATGGGCTGGCATTGCAAAACGAATTGATTGAAATGTATGCCAAGATTGGTTACGCATCTCTCTCAGTTTCAGCTTTTGACCCCAATGATATTTTGAAATTGCAGGGATTGATAGAAAACAAAAAAAACTTGATTGCAGGACATTCAGGCGTGGGTAAATCGACGCTTGTGAACAAAATAGCTCCTGATTTATTATTACAAACCAATAATATTTCAGATTATTCTCTCAAAGGTAAGCACACTACTACTTTTGCGGAAATGTATGAAATTCGCCCAGAAACGTACCTGATTGATACGCCAGGCATCAAAGAACTGGGGCTGATAGACATGGAAGCAGAAGAAATCAATCATTTTTTTCCTGAAATGCGTCAGCGTTTTGGGCAGTGCAAATACTACAACTGTACGCACCAGCACGAGCCTAACTGCGCGATTATCAAAGCGATACAAAATGGCGAAATAGCTCAAAGTCGCTACGAAAGCTACCTGAGCATGGTATTGGGAGAGGATAATAGGAGGTAGAATGAATTGTGATACAAAAATATTTGTGTATCTTTGTGAAAAGCAAAAATGCAGAGAAATATGGCAAAGAAAAAAGTACGCGTTTGGTCAGAAGACGAACTTATTTTGACCTTTGGACTCACAAGAAAAGATAGCACATATCCATTATTAGCGGCGTGGCTTTCAGTGGAACAGCCACAATTAGTAGAGTATGAACAGTCTTTTTTTGAACAAATGCTATATTTGGCTAAAAAAGGGGCAGATTTTTGGAATGAAGAAACCCTTAAAATGCGTTTTATTTCACCTTTACTCTCCGTTTTGGTGCGTTTAGAAGATACCCAAAATCGCTATGAAAGTTTTTATGACAAGGAGATTGCTGCTACCGTCCAAGATATTTATCTACAAACCGAAACAGATTTTATGCTTGCCAAAGGCATTGGAGATATAGCTCAAACACCTTATTTTCACTTTCAGGAGTATAAACGTAGCAAGAAAAGTCCGCCAGAACCTATGGCACAACTTATTGAGGCTTTCTTGATAGCCCAAGAAACCAATAAAAATAATAAACCACTTTATGGAGCAGTGATTACAGGGAGAAGTTGGCAGTTTGTGGTGATGCGTAACAAAGAATATGCAATAAGTTCTCTTTATGATGCTACAAACAAAGAAGATTTATTACAAATTATTGCTGTGCTGAGAAAATTCAAAGTAATTTTAGAAACATCACTTTTAGATTAAACCCAAATCATATTTTTTGATTTTTGTAAACTTTAAAAACAATAAACTAAAAAACGCCAAACCACAAATCTCTATGAAAACAGAAAAATCACGCCGTCAATTTATTTCGCAATTAGGGCTTGCTTCCGTAGCCTCTACGTTGCCAGCAAGTTTTTTATTCTCCTGTGGAAACGAAAACAAAGGGGAAACTACTGAAACTAAGGTAGATAGCACTGCTACTCAGCCAGTAGAAATGCCTGTCAGAAACTCAAAAATTACTTGGGGTTGCTCCATCATCACTTGGGGCGACGAAACTATGAAAGGCATAGAGGAAATTGCGGGCTTGGGCTTCAAAGGAGTTCAGTTGCGCTCCAATCTCTACAAAGAATACAGTGAAAAAACAGGTGAACTCAAAGCGGTGCTTGATAAATATTCGCTTGCATTGCCCATTTTCTCAAGTGGAAATGTGGAGATAGATAAAGCAAAAGAAAAAGAAACAATAGAAATGCACGTCAATCACGCCAAATTTATCAGTCAGTTGGGCGGAAAATATTTGCAACTCACCAACTCTGCACGCCCCAAAGACCGCCAGCCTACTTCGGAAGAGTTAGTGCGCTTGGCTACGGTAATGAACGAGATAGGCAAACGCACCAACGAAATCGGTATTATGCCTATTTATCATAACCACATGAAACAAC
>JAAFJS010000317.1 GCA_013298985.1 Cytophagales bacterium | reverse complement strand
GCTCATTCCCAAATTGTTCAAAGTATAGGCGTAGTAGGCGGTGGTTCTATTTTCCTTTTCTTGGATTTGGAGGGAGAGGCGAGCCACAGAGTCTGCTTTCCTGTACTTTGCTTGGTAGTAATAGACCGAAGTTAAGTTATTGAGGGAGATGGCGTAAGCGGCAGCATTTATTTTCTCAAAAATCTGGCTTGCTTCGGTGAGAAGGGTATCTGCTTGGGCGTATTTGCCTAAGTTTACTGAAATTAGAGCCAAGTTATTGAGGGGCAGGGCGTAGTTGGTGGGGCTGGTGTCTTTGTATTTTGCCTTTGCCCTCTGCAAAGCGTCCCTGAATAGCGGCTCTGCCTTGCGGAAATCCCCTTTGTTGAAGTAGATATTGCCAATTTGTACCAAGATAGAAATATTATCTTCGTGGTCTTTGCCCAAGGCATTTTCGGTGATTTGCATTGCCTTTTGTAAGACTTTATCTGCTTGCTTATATTTTTTTTGCTTTACATAAACACTTCCTTCGTTGAATAGGCAAGTAGCATAAGTTTGATGTACTGCCCCAAATTGCCTTTTAGCGGCTTGATTGCCTTGCTTTATCAGTTCAAGGGCTTTGATATAGTTTCCTTCTACAAAGTGCTTTTTCATTGCTTCATCATGTAGTTTCTCCCAATCTTCCTTCACCACACTCCCATTCAGGTTAAAATAGGTTTTCCCTACCGCTTTGCCGTTTTCATACTTTTCTTCGTAGTCTTTTTTTCCGTTGGGGCGGAAGTAGGTTACTACACCTTCGTACTTGGGAGCCAGCCCTTCGGAGAGGAGTTTGCCCTGCATCTGGACTTTGCCGTTGAGGTAGTAATCTTGGGTGATGCCTGTGGGCTTGCCGTCTTGGTAGGTGATGAGGCGGTAATAAGTGGCATTTTTGAGGCTATCGACCTTGCTCTTTTTGGCATTGAGCAGGATAGTCCATGCGCCCTGCCGCTTGCCGTTTTCGGTGCGGTTGGGGGTGGATTGGGCTTGTAAATCTGGAATGAAGAATGTGAAAATCTGGAATAGGAATACAAAAATCTGGAATCTGAGAATCTGGAATAGGAATACAAAAATCTGGAATCTGAGAATCTGGAATAGGAATACAAAATTTTTTGTTTTCATGGTGATTATGTGTTGGGTTTATTTTAAGTCCTAAAAGTGTAGGAAAGTTAGGGGAAAATATGCTAAGAAAACAAGTTTCCTCTCTGAAATTTTATGTGTATATTTGTCAATGATTAGGTTTCATAAAATACTCGTTCTATGGTTTACCCCAGTTCCACAGCGGCACTAAAACGGTAGGTTAAATATAGCTCACCGTTTATTGGGGTTTCATTAATTAACCGTTCTGCGAGTCCTTACCGTTAATTGGGTTTCATTAATTAAACGTTCTTCGCTTAACGAGTAGTTCCACGCCTTAAAAGGCGTAGTTAAAGATAACCCCTCGCTTTAGCGGGGGGAACTACTAATCCCAAAGAACGAATATTTGTTCTTTGGAAAAACAACTCACAGGGGTCTTAGACCACTGTTAGCGTTTCCCTACCCTGTTAGTGGTCGCAGACCCTAACAGTGGTTAGAGAACGAATATTTGTTGAAACCTAATTAACGGTGGTATCCCAAGAACGAATATTTCTTGAATGTCAATTAATTACCAAAAACAAAAGCATTATCAAAACAAAAGCATTTATGAGCAATTTTAGAACTTGGACAAGGCAGAGGCTAAACAAGCGTTTTGGACTGCAACAGGTTTCGCAACACCCCATCTTGCAAGCGTGGCTAAGTGCGCCCTATCAGTTAAATGACTTTGAGAAAATGAGCGCAAGTTACCTGAGAGAGATTTTGGTAGAAAGGGTTGATTTTTGGAATGAAGAAGAGTTAAAATTGAAATTTATAGGCAGTATTATCAGCTTAGTGAACTTCGAAACGCCTTATTTTTCGGCTTTCGCAGATAGATATTTGGGGGCTACTGTAGATGGTGAGGAACTTTCTGGCGAGCCAGATATGATGGTAGCGAAAGGAACGCAAGAACCTGAAACGCCTTACTTTTGCTTGCATGAGTACAAAAAGGAAATAGACAATGATAGCCCTGACCCCGCAGGGCAGTGCCTTGCCTCTATGCTGGTAGCGCAGGCACAAAATGCTGATGCCTTTCCTATTTACGGAACGTATGTAATTGGAAGAAATTGGTTTTTTATGATTTTGAAAGGAAAAGAGTATAGTATTAGCAATAATTATGCTGCTACACACGAGGACGAACTCTTAGATATTTTGCGTATCTTAAAGATTTCCAAAGAGATAGCCTTAGAGGAAGCGAAAAAATAGAGGGGATAAATACAAAATTTGGAATGTAGAATCATTTTTTGTTTTCATGGTGATTATGTGTTGGGTTTATTTTAAGTCTTAAAAGTGTTGGAAAGGTAGGGGAAATGTTTGTTTTTGGCAAAGAAACGCAGTTTTTTATTAGAAAACCATCTCGTTTTGGGAAATACATAGTTTTTGTTTCGTATATTTCCCAAAGAAAGCATTTATCAAATATCTTTATACACCTATCAGAATAGCCCTCTGAAAATCTCTCAAAAAACTAAATTGCAGGTAAAAAAGATGATGACCTTTGACCATACATTTACTTACCAAGACTTTTCCTGTGAGGTAGCCCTGCTGGAAGGTGCAGAAAAGACGGAATTTGAGGAGAATAGCGACTATACCCTCTGTTATGTTCGCAAAGAAAAGCAGTTCATGGCAAGGTTTTATGCGCGCAATAGAGAGCATGAGGCAGAGAAAATCAGCGACTATGTAGTTGTAAACCCAAGTTATGGCTATCTGAGCGCAAACATTAAAACCGCAGAAATTTCCCACTACACCACAGAAGGAGTCTTAGAAAGGCAGTATGAAAAAGGTGGCGGTTTAATCAGTGGATTTTTAGATGAGCGTGTATTCACCAGTAAAGAAATGGTACAAGCAGCTATCTATTTTTTGATAGATACCTTGGGCGATGTCGGCTACTATTACAACATTTCTATGGTAAAAACGGTCAATTTTGTAGAGCATAATGGGGAGTAAGTAGTGTTCTTAGAAAGTTATTACGGACTTATCAAATGCAATCCTTAAAGTCCCCAAGGGACGACCGTTTTGTAGCAAAAAGAACCAGCACCACCCACCATTTCCGTTACATTCGTGCCATAAGTAGTTATAAAGTTCCACGCCTTAAAAGGCGTAGTTAAAGATAACCCCTCGCTTTAGCGGGGGGAGCTACTATAATAATTCATAGCACGAGTCTATAGGAAAGGCACCTCTTTGGTTTCATTCCTACGGAACTTTGATGAAAAAAATCTGATTTTCCTACAAAACGGTCATGCCTAACGGCATTAAAATACATTTTAATAATTTAGGACAAAAAACTCACTACAAAGAAAGCGTGCTTAGTACGCTATTCATGCTACGTACCGCCTCCGCCGATTTGTTAAACAGTGCTTGTTCTTCTGCATTTATTTGGAAATCAACAATTTGCTCCCAGCCATTCTTGCCAATCACCACAGGCACACCCAGGCATATATCCTTTTGTCCATATTCGCCGTCCAGTGCTACACAGCAAGGGAAAACGCGCTTTTGGTCGCGCACGATGCTCTCTACGAGCAATGCGCCCGCCGCGCCAGGTGCATACCAAGCCGAAGTGCCAAGCAGTTTGGTCAGCGTTGCGCCGCCTACCATTGTATCTGCCGCGACCTGTTTGAGCTGGTCAGCAGAAAGGAACTGGCTGACAGGCACACCTTTATAAGTAGCAAAACGAGTCAAAGGAATCATGGTGGTATCGCCATGCCCACCAATCACTACGCCCTCAATATCGTGCTGAGAAGCGTTTAACGCCAAGGAAAGATAGGTTTTGAACCTTGCGCTGTCCAATATGCCACCCATACCAATAATCCTATTTTTAGGCAAGCCAGATGACTTCAATGCCAAATAGGTCATGGTGTCCATGGGGTTCGAAATCACAACTACAATAGCATCAGGAGAATATTTTATCAAGTTTTCTGTTACAGATTTGACAATCCCTGCATTGATGCCAATGAGTTCTTCACGCGTCATGCCAGGCTTGCGCGGGATACCAGAAGTGATAACTACCACGTCAGAGCCTGCTGTTTTGGCATAATCGTTGGTGGAAGCGGTGATTTTTGTGCCGAATCCCAGCAAAGTAGAAGTTTGCAATATATCCAAGCCTTTGCCCTCGCTGATGCCTTCCTTGATGTCGAGCAATACTACTTCGTCAGCTAATTGTCTGTATATCAGCACGTCAGCACAAGTTGCGCCTACGTTGCCAGCACCTACTACGGTTACTTTCATCTTAAAATTATGAGTTATGAGTTATAAATTATGAGTTATGAGTTGTGAGTTATGAGTTGTGAGTTATGAGTTATGAGTTATAAATTATAAATTATAAATTATAAATTATGAGTTATGAGTTATGAGTTATGAGTTATGGATTATAAGTTATAAGTTGTGAGTCATAAGTTATGAAATTACTGATAACTGTTTACTGATAACTGATAACTGTTTACTGATAACTGTTTACTGATAACTGTTTACTGATAACTGATAACTGTTTACTGATAACTGTTTACTGATTTTTTGCGGTGCTAAGTTAGTGAGGAATTATAAATTACGAAATGAGAAAGAATAATTTTTTTCTTTTAACTTTTTTGCAGGCTTGGATAATGTTATCTTTGAGCATTGAAAAAACATATACGAAATGAAGAAATTGTTGTTCATGGCTATTTTATTCACCACGATTTCCTGCCAAGACGCAGAAACCATCAAGTTCCAATCTTATATTTCAGAAGGTCAGCTTTTGTACGCGCAAAGGTGTGCTAACTGCCACCAAAAAGATGGCACAGGCTTGCAAAAACTGATTCCGCCATTGGCAGACGCAGATTACCTCAAAACCCATCGCGAGCAACTTGCCTGCCTCATCAAATACGGCATGGAAGGAAAAATACTCGTCAATGGGCAGGAGTACAATCAAGTCATGCCAGCCAATGAGGGGCTTTCTGACCGCAATCTGACCCAACTCCTGACCTACATTACCCACCAGTGGG
>JAAFJS010000316.1 GCA_013298985.1 Cytophagales bacterium | reverse complement strand
TGATGAAAAAAGAATTTTGGACTTTATGGTAGATATGGATTTTACCTCCAATATGATGGATAATTACCTAAAAAGCTATATTAAGAAAAATGATATAGATAAAAAAAGTATCAAAGACCTTTTTTATGAGGCTCGCCGCGACAAGCTGATGAAAGGGCGCATTGGCACAGATAGCTATGGAGAACCGATTTATATTTCTTTGGAAGACATGATAGTCAATGGCTCAAAAGCCAAATTGGGCGGGGGCGAGTACGAGCTTCTCAGTAGTCTTTTTTTACCATTATTGGCAAAAAAAATCAATTTTGAACTGTTATTTATTCCTCATAGGGTAATTACCTCAAATCAGAACCTATTACTTTCTGATGAACTTACCTATGGGCTAAGGTGTACGCAAGCAAAAAATGTTTTTTATATTTTTCCGTATAATCGCACTTCTATTTATGGTGAAATTCCACCCGAAGTGCAGGGCGCAGAGGCTTATGCCGTAAAAATGAATACGATACACTCCTCTCGTAAAGTAACAAAAGTTACCATTCCTACAGTCGCCTATACTGAAAATAATACAACCCAAAACATGACCATAGATGTCATAGATGACAAAGCAAAACTCACACGCCAAACCATCACCAAAGGCATAAACAAAGGTAATTACACGAATGATGTGATTAACTGGTATGATTTTATCGAAGATGACCGCGCCAAATACCAAACAACGCCTTTGGAGGAAACTGTAAAAAAGAAAGAGAAGGAAAAACTTTTACAGAAAATAGCGGCAGAGAAGGAAAAGGAAATCAAAGAACGCGAAGAGGCAATCAAAAAGAACTTAGAAGAGGAAATCAGTGATATTAAAGTGGTTTCCTTAGATAACTTCAAATTAGAGCAGATAGGGCTTTGGTCAGAAAAACCTGAACTCAAATTTACCGAAACGCATACCGTAGAGGGTATTGTGAAAAAAGTGGGCAACAACTACACCGTTGATGCAGGCAAGCTCATAGGCTCACAGGTAGATTTGGACGAAAAGGAAATCAAAGAGCGCAAGTATGATGTTTTCTTTGAGTACGCGCGTTCCTATAATGAAAATATTACCATCAATATTCCTGATGGTTACGACGTACAGGGTTTAGACAAGTTTAACTACGCGATTGATAATCAGACAGGTGGCTTTGTTAGTACCGCCAAAAAAGAGGGAAATAAAGTCATCATTACTGCCAATAAATACTACAAAAACAACTTTGAGCCTACGGCAAATTGGTCAATGATTGTGGAGTTTGTAGAGGCGGCTTTCCAGTTTACCCAACAAAAATTACTTTTGAAGAAAAAATAAAACACCCAAATTTCAAAGTCAAACATGGGCAAGCTCTATCACCGCCCACGTTTGACTTTTTGTTTTCCAATATTTAGTTTTTTTGATAAAAAATGACACGTAAGCTATTCTTTTTTTTGGCAGGCTTGGTTGCTTCTATGCACTTTTTTGGTTTTTTCTTAATGAATTGGGAAAAAACGAGAGCTTTTTTTGAACTACTCACGCCTCTTAACTTAGTAGTATCTGGATTTGCGTTGCTTTATTTTCACCCAGATTGGAGCAAAAAATTTGTTTTCGCTTGTTTGTTTGTGTTTTTGGGCGGGCTGACCATCGAAATCGTAGGCGTGCAGACGGGCTGGATTTTTGGACATTATGAATATGGTAAAACACTGGGAATAAAGCTATTAGATGTTCCCCTCACCATTGGCTTGAATTGGTTAGTGTTGCTTTATGCTACTTCTGCGCTGGTCTGCGAATGGAATGTGTCTATCTTTGTAAAGGCGATAGTGCCTGCGGTGCTAATGACTTCTTTGGATTATTTGATTGAGCCAGTGGCGATTCAGCACGATTTCTGGCATTGGTTTGGCGCGGCGATTCCTTTTTCAAACTATCGCGATTGGTTTATTGCGGCTTATTTTTTAGGCTTGATATTCTTTTATTTAAATGCTCCAAAGAAAAATAAAATGGTTTTTGTCATTCTATTTTCCCAATTATTTTTCTTTGGAATGCACTGGATTTGGAGGTTTTAATCCTCTTTTTCTCCATCATATTCTTTGAGAAATAAGTCTAAACGGTCTAAAGCAAGCGTCAAATCCTCTACAGTAGGCAAAAACACAATGCGAAAGTGGTCGGGCGTTTGCAAATTAAAACCTGTGCCATGTACCAAAAGTACGCGCTGCTGTGCCAAAAAATCCAAGACAAATTTTTCATCATTTTTGATGTTAAATTTCTTGGTATCAATTTTTGGGAAAGCATAAAACGCACCTTTGGGCTTCACACAAGAAATGCCTTCTATTTCGTTTAATCGCTGCCAAACATAGTCGCGTTGCTTGCGTAGGCGACCATTGGGGAGGACTAACTCGTTGATACTCTGATAGCCACCAAGTGCTGTTTGGATAGCATACTGCGAAGGCACATTGCTACAAAGTCGCATACTTGCCAGTAGGTTCAAGCCCTCAATGTAAGACCCTGCGTGTTTTTTGTCCCCACTGAGTATCATCCAGCCTGCGCGAAAGCCCGCACACCTATAATTTTTGGACATTCCGCCCATGGTAATAAAAAGTGTATCATCACTCAATGCCGCGATGGAAGTATGTGAAACATCATCATACAAGATTTTGTCATAAATCTCATCAGCAAAAACAATCAATTTGTGCTTGGCAGCAAGCTCGGCTATCTGCTGGAGCAAATCCGAAGGATACACCGCCCCTGTTGGGTTATTGGGGTTGATAATCACGATTCCTTTGGTGCGTGGCGTGATTTTTTTCTCGATGTCAGCCAAATCAGGATACCAGTTTGCCTGCTCATCACAAGCGTAATGTACTGCTTTTCCGCCAGATAGCGTAACGGAACAAGTCCAAAGTGGGTAATCTGGCGATGGAATCAGTATTTCGTCGCCCGCATTGAGCAAAGCCTGCATACTGAGCATAATAAGTTCACTGACCCCATTGCCAATGAATACATCATCAATGGTAACACCCTTGATGGATTTGAGTTGGGTATAGTGCATGACTGCCTTGCGCGCCGCAAAAAGCCCTTTGGAGTCGACATAACCCTGCGCGTTGCGGAGATTGATGATTACATCATGGATAATTTCATCGGGCGCATCAAAGCCATTAGGCGCGGGATTGCCGATGTTGAGTTTGATGATTTTGTAGCCCAGCATTTCTAATTCTTGCGCCTTGTCATAAACGGGACCTCGAATATCATAGAAAACGCTGTCTAATTTGTTGCTTTTGCGGAACATGGACGTTTTTTGTTTCGTAATTTTTATTTTAACAAAGGGCAAATATAAGAAATAAAAACATCAATTTCCTTTACTCATGCCTGCTGCCCTTGCTTTGACGATAGCCTTGTCAGTTTCTTCTTTGATACGACTATAATCGAGTTTGATTAAATCTACCTCGTTCATCGAGATAGTTTCGGGCGAGGTACGTAGATAGCGAATGTAATAAGTCAGGTTTTTGAGCTGATTGGCGGTATTGGAATGGCGTACCCAGAGCTCATTGGAATCAAAAAACATACGTAAATCACTGATAATCGTCATAAAAGCACTGATAAGCAAGGCAAGCGTATTGACAAACCAAGTGGGCGAGATGCCAAAAATAGGCTCTGCCAAGCGTCCTGTGAGGTTTATACCCAAAATCACCGTCAGCAAAGCGGCTAAAACCGTTCCCATCAGCTTTAATACTAAGGCTCCGCGTTGTTGTTTTTTTTCCTGCTTTTGGCTTTTGGCGAGGTCTTCCTGTATTTTGGATTCCAAGTATTCCAGTTTATTGGCAACTTCTACCTTTACATCATCAGAAAGAGCCTTGACTTCCCTACGCGAAAATAATTTGATACGCAATAACGCCTGTGGGCTTACTCTGGGTGCGTCCGAAGGGAAAAAAGAATAGATTGGTGAGGTAGCACCTGTATCTACGGTTGCAAAATTTTGTAGTTCTTCTGTTTCCATGTCCATCTGTATTTTCTCTTTTAGTTTTTACCGTAGTTTTCCATTCTGAGTTTAAGTCTTTCTCCTTCAGCATCTTCCTTGATGCGTGCATACTCCAGATTGAGCAAGTTGATGTCTTCGAGGGTACAATAATTAAAGCCAATTTTGAGGTATTGGATATCCTCCAGTAGCTGTTTGAATTGACTAACGGTATCTGTATAAATCACCCATAACTCATTGGAATCCAAGAAAGTACGCAATGCTCCAATCACTGTCAAAAAAGCACTGATGACAATAGCCAGCGTATTGGCATACCAGCTCAACGGCTGCCCAAGTGGGGTGCGTATGTATTCCATATCGTCAAAAACAGTCAGGTTTATGCCCAAAAGTACCGTAACCAATGCCGCAAGCGCAGTGGTAAGTAGACGAAAAATGACCGTTCCTTTGCCTTTGATTTTTCCACGTTTTTCATACAGCAAAATATCCTCTTGGATTTCTCCCTCCAAGATAGACAGCTTCAGTTCTACGTCTTTCTGCTCTTCCTCGCTGACCACTTTGCGATTCGCATTGCCGTAAAGCCTCTGCCTGAGCATCGCCTGTGGCGTGGTGATGATGGGCTGTTGCATATTCATATTGGACGCAACTTGGCTTTGCGTCTGCATATTCACCTCATTTATCAAATCTCCGTCCATTGCAATAAACTTTGAAAGTTTGATTATCAATCAATTAAAAACACTAAGTTAAAGTAAAACTTTTATACTATCCAAATTTATAAGAAAAAAATTAAATAGCAATGAGTTTGAGGACAAATTTACCTCAAACTCATGTTGGCGTAATAAGAAGGTTTTATAAAAGACAGATGCTTAAACAACGATAGTTTTCAGTCTATCCAAACTTGCCCTGTACGTAATTTCTGGTTCTTTCCTGAGCAGGTTGCTCGAAGATTTGCTTCGTTTCATTGTACTCAATCAGTTCGCCCAAATAAAAAAACGCCGTTTTGTCGCTGATGCGCGCCGCCTGCTGCATATTGTGTGTAACGATAATTATCGTAAAATCTTTTTTCGGTGGTGTGAAAGATGTAATGCTGCGTTGCGGGTGTTGCACACAGCGTTCAACACCACGCAACGGCGTTTTAGCATTACTTGTTTAGCTCTATCAACATTTCTATTTCTATCCCAATTAATCG
>JAAFJS010000315.1 GCA_013298985.1 Cytophagales bacterium | reverse complement strand
TATGCTCGTATTCAAGGCGTAATCGATACCATCAAAAAACAAGGACTTAATGTTTTTCAAACACTCAAAAATATCAATCTGTATCAAAATTTCTCCTTTTTGCAAAACGGCTGAATAGTTACAAAAAAAGATTGTCAGTGTTTTTTAATACACTAACAATCTATAATTTTTGAAAGGAAAAAACTTAATTTTTTCTTTTCTGAACCCTAAGCATTTTATTTTGCGTAGTTTACAGCCCTCATTTCCCTAATAACTGTAACCTTGATTTGTCCTGGGTACTGCATATCTTTCTCTATTTTTTGTGCAATTTCAAAAGAAAGCTGTCCTGCACGTTTATCAGTTACGTTTTCTGCATCTACCACTACGCGTAGCTCGCGACCTGCCTGCATCGCATAACATTTATTGACTCCTTTGAACGACAGTGCCAAGCCTTCCATGTCTTTGAGTCGCTTCATGTAAGATTCCATCATTTCGCGTCGTGCGCCAGGGCGAGAGCCAGAGATGGCATCACAGGCTTGAATAATAGGAGAAATCATGGAGGTCATTTCGATTTCGTCGTGGTGCGCGCCGATTGCATTACAAACTTCGGGGTGTTCCTTGTGCTTTTGGGCGAGTTCCATACCGAGCAAGGCGTGTGGTAACTCATGTTCTTCGTGCCACACTTTGCCTATATCGTGCAGTAAACCTGCTCTCTTTGCCAATTTGACATTGATACCCACCTCTGCCGCCATGATAGAGCAAAGTTTTGCCACCTCTTTGGAGTGTTGCAATAGATTTTGCCCATAACTTGACCTAAAACGCATACGCCCCACCAACTTAATCAGTTCAGGATGAACATTATTAATGGCAAGTTCCATGACTGTTTTCTCACCAATATCAATGATTTCCTCGTCAATGCTTTTCATCGTTTTGGCAACTACTTCTTCGATACGCGCAGGGTGAATCCTTCCGTCGACGACCAGTTTGTGCAAAGCCAAGCGTGCTACTTCGCGACGCACAGGGTCAAAGCCTGAAATAATAATGGCTTCGGGGGTATCATCTACAATAATTTCCACACCCGTTGCCGCCTCTAATGCCCTGATATTGCGCCCTTCACGCCCTATGATTTTGCCTTTGATGTCATCACTTTCTAAGTTAAAAACAGAAACACAGTTTTCAATCGCGTGTTCGGTGGCGGTGCGCTGAATGGTATTGATTACAATTCTTTTCGCCTCTTTGGTTGCAGTCAGCTTTGCCTCGTCCAGTAGTTGTTTGATTTGGGCATTTGCTTTTACCTGCGCTTCTGACTTGAGGGCTTCGATGAGTTGCTCGCGGGCATCTTCGGCTTTCAGGTTTGCAATTTGCTCTAACTGAGCCACTTGCGAATCTCTAAGTTGCTCGGCTTCGAGGACTTTTTTGTCAGCCAATTCCATCTGCGTCATTACCGTAGATTTGGCTTTTTCAATCTCTGTTTGCTTGGCTTTGAGCTGCTCTTGAATCTTGATGAGAGAAGCCTCTTTTTGTTTGAGCTTGCTTTCATTTTCTTTGAGCCTTGCTTCGTTTTCTCTCAGCTTTGTTTCATGCTGTTTGAGCTTGTTTTCGTTGGTGATGATGAGGTTTTTCTTGCGTCCCAGTTCTGAATCAAACTCCGTTTTGAGTTGCAAAAAATGCTCCTTTGCTTCTATTTCCTTATCTTTACGGATACTTTCGCCTTTTAACTCTGCCTCTCTGAGCAAAATTGCGGCGCGTTCTTCCGCTTCTTTTTCCTTTTGTTTCGATATTTGTTTTAAAAGGAATCTGCCTATCCCAACCCCTACCAGAAGTGAGATAATAGCCACAATGATAATAGTCAAATTTTCCATTGATGACGGTTAAAGTATATATGTTCAATGGTAAAAAGGGAGGTGCCGTAGCGATTATTTTACTACCAGCCATCAAAATCCAATCAACTGGGAAGGGGGAATTTACATTGCGTTACTCATCAAATCTTCGATTACAGCCATTTTTTTAGATACCTCTAAGCGCAATTTTTCTCCTGCTAACTTTTCATAGATACAGTCAAAAGCCACAAAAGAGAGCAAATCTTGACGGTCAGAAATCTTCATTTTCTCTTTTTGCTCACGAATCTGCTTGTTTAGCAACTCACTTGCCTGACGCACAAGCGATTCCTCTTGTTCTTCTACTTTGAGTGTATATTCTCTATCAGCAATACTAATTTTTACGGAAACAAGTCCCATTTTGCAAGTACCTAAAATAGTGATAAAATATGATGGCTATAAATTATTACTCAACTGTGTAATACATTCTTCTATTTTGAGTATGTATTCATCAATTGCACGCTTTAATTCTTCCGAACCCTGACCATTTACTTCCAACGTTTCTACAATTCTATCGATTTTGGTGCGATAACTAAAATCGTTTAACTGCTTGTTCTGTTCTGAAATCACGTTTTTGAGTTGTGTATTTTCATCTTTCGTCTTTACCAAAGCCTCTTTTACGTGATGATAGTCCCGCAGAAGTAATTGGGTTTTTTTCTCCAACATTTCCATACGGTTTAACAAGTCCTGTTCTTGCATTTATATTCACTGTTTTGTAAAACGGATAGCCTGACGGTTCATTGTTTTGATGATGACCTACTTACTAATTGCATACAGCCAATCAGCCTCTTTACCTAATTCTTCCAAAAGTAGGTAATTCATATTTAATATACAAGAAATTTCATTAAAGTTTTACTTTAAGTCAATATAGGTATGTGTAAAGATGTTATTAAATTGGTCTAATCAAATTTTTCAGCTACCATTTCATAAAACTCTTTGACCTCATCGCGCTCCAAATCCCAGGCATATTTGCGGAAATAACGTTCTTTGATGAGCATAATCGCTGCATGGTAGTTTGGGCAATGGTCTATCAAGTCCAGTGCTTCGCTAAGTTCGCCGTTGCTGCCATTGAAAAGGACAGAGGCAAAGGCATTGCGCTTTTCAGATGGAATAATGTGGTGAATACTCTGCCTTTGAGCATCAGCCATGATGCTTTTGGCGAGTTCGGGATTGCTTAGGGGTGAGAATTTGTCATCTACGATTGGCTTCTCTATTCGCCTTTCCTCAACCACTGGGGGCGTATAAACAGGCGTGATAGGCTTGCTTTCTTCCTTCAAATTGAGGTCAAATTTGAGAGGGGAAATGTCAAAAGTAGTTTCTTCTAATTGTGTATTGGTGTACTTACTGCTTTCCTGCTCATAGGTAAAAAAACTATTGAGATTAAAAGGCACAACCTTGTCAAAAGACTGTAAAAGAGCCTCTTGGTTGTCGAGTTCGGGGCTTTGATTCAAGAGCATTGCTACGATAGCTGTAGCATGGTCAGCAGAAATTAGATTACCTTTTGCCTCTAACTGTGCCAGTATTTTATCAAATAGTTTTTTATGTACTTTAAAATATTTGGCTATCGTTTTGACTTGCATATTGACCTCTATTTCCCTGCCCATTGCCGCAAACTCTTTGGCATAATAATCATACGGAGAGATGGTGAGCAACAAGGCATCAGCAACAGCATTAGCCAAGATAGGCTCAAATGTTGCTTGCTTCACGCTAATATAGCGCGAAAGAACGTTCATTAACGCGGTCATGGCTTGGGTAACTTCGGGGGCAGCATAATCAAAAAATGAACTGCGAATGTTGTTTGCCTCCTCTTGCCACTTGATATAGATGGTCTTGATAACGAATAAGTTGATTTGTCGATTTTCGCAAAGTTCTACGATTTGCTTGCCATTAACGGTAGGTTGTGCCTTGAAAAATTTATCACACACCACTTTGGCGAACCTGCGCCCGTAGTTATTAATTTCAGATAGATTGACTTTTTGCATACGTTTTTTCTTTACCTGTAAACAGTTAATGAGTTACCAGATGAGTGGTTTTTTTATATCATTTGGGAAGGAGGCTTTTACTTTCCCGCTTAAATATAATTATTTATTGGGGAAAGTCAAGAAAATAGTTAAAAAATCGTGCCAAAATCTTAAAATACCTTATTCTCGGTGAGGGTAATTGCCTTTTTGCACCAAATTGCTGACCTCTGCCAATATATTGAGCTTGCCGCCGTAGGTTTCTTGTAGTAGGGTGGGCGTGAATACTTCCTCCGTTTTTCCACTTGCTACCAGCCTCATATTGAGCAAGATAATCCAATCAAAATACTCAATCGCAGACTGCAAATCATGGTGAACTACCACTACCGTCTTGCCTTGCGAGCGCATTTCGCGCAGGAGTTCCACGATAGCACTTTCCGTAGCCGCGTCCACACCCGTAAAAGGCTCGTCCATGAAATATACATCTGATTTTTGCGCCAAAGCCCTCGCCAAAAACACGCGCTGTTGCTGTCCACCCGAAAGTTGTGAAATTTGTCTGTTTTTAAACCCGTCCATGCCCACCTTTCGCAAGCAATCCATCGCTATTTCTTTGTCGGACTCGCGCGGACGACGAAAAAGCCCCAGCTTGGCATACCTGCCCATGAGGACAATATCCAGCACAGAGGCAGGAAAATCCCAATCAACGCTTTCTTTCTGAGGCACATAGCTCACACGCCCGCGCACCTCGTCCAAAGGCTGCCCAAACAGCTTTACGTAGCCACTGCTCAGAGGAATTAGCCCCATGATGCTCTTGATAAGCGTAGATTTGCCCGCGCCATTCGGTCCGATAATGCCCACCAGCGAGCCACTTGGTAGGCTCAAATCCACGTCCCAAAGAACGGGTTTGCGGTTATAGCTTACGGTCAGGTCGTGAACTTCTATGATTGGGTTGGGAACTTGGGTTATCATTTTTTGTACTTTTAAGCAAGGTAGCAAAAAAGAAATGAAAAATAGGGCAAAGTAGAAAATCTTACCAAAGTTTGCTATTTTCGCAAAAGGTCTAACTAAATTAAATACAGAGAGAATGAAAACAATTATACTGGAAGATGCTGAAATACAAATCGTTGGGGCAATGCTCGACGATCGCATCAACCTGCTTTTTCAGCTTCGAATCGAGGAATCTAAGAAAGGTAAAAACAAAGACGAACGCTACGCCAAGCAACTGTTGGAGGAATACAGCCAAATAGAAAACATTTTGAAAAAATTAAAAGCGTAAAAAAATATTACTTCTTAATAGTACCATCTTTACTACCTAAGATTTAATTAATCACCTTCGCTTTCTGCTTGGAGTGTTATC
>JAAFJS010000314.1 GCA_013298985.1 Cytophagales bacterium | reverse complement strand
CAATCACTTCATTATCAGCGCAATCCTTCCACATCTTGGAGCAGTTGCAAAGAATCAAGATTGATATTGGTGCTGTCGGGCTTGGGCATGGGTTTGGTAGGACAAAAGTACGGTTTGGTAATTTTGATAGACGGTTTGGGAAAAGCTCCTTTGGTAATGCCCAATTCGGGGTGGTCATAGACTTTTTCCATAAAAACGCCATAAATAGGGAGTGCGGTGCGTCCACCCTCGCCCACGTTGCCATTGCGGAAGTGAATACTGCGGTCGTCGCCGCCTACCCACACACCCGTAACTAAGTCTTTGGTTACACCAAAATACCAACCATCAGCATTATTGGTGGAGGTGCCAGTCTTGCCCCCAATCTCATTGCCCCCAAACAGCTTGGGGTAGCCATACAAAAAACCTGATGTTCCCATAGGTTCTTGGAGAGAGCCTTGGAGCATATAAGTCATCAAAAAGGCAGATTCGGGCTTGAGGGCGGCGCGTCTTTTGGGGATAAATCGGTGAATAATTTTCGCATTTTTATCCTCTACCCGCGTAATAAATCTTGGCTCAATCCATACACCTTCATTCAAAAAAGTACCATAAGCCCCTACCATTTCGTACAAACTCACTTCACTTGACCCCAGCGTGATGGAAGGAACTTCGTTCAGCTTGCTGGTGATACCCATTCTGCGTGCATAATGTGCTACCGTAGTCCAGCCGATGAGTTCGGTGAGCTTGGCGGCAACTGAGTTGATAGACCGTCCCATCGCGTGGCGTAGCGTCATGTTGCTGTGTGTAAAAACCCAGTCAGCATTATGTGGCGACCACGATTTGTCCTCTCCATTTTCTTTGTACCTGATATAAACAGGAGAATCGGTGATGCGGCTACAAGGCGAATAACCCATCGAGTCTATGGCGGCGGCATACATAATTGGTTTGAAAGTCGACCCTGGCTGTCGTTTGGACTGCATCACGTGGTCATACTTGAAATATTTGTAATTAATACCGCCCACCCACGCCTTGATATTGCCCGAATAGGGGTCAAGCGTCATCAAGCCCGCGTGTAGAAATTTTTTGTAATAACGAATAGAATCCAACGGACTAAAAAGCGTATCAACTTCTCCTTTCCAAGAAAAAACCTTCATGCGCTTAGGTTTATTGAGATATACTTGGATAGAATCAGGTTTTTTGGCATATTTTTTTTCTAAAGCCTTGTACCAAGAAGTGCTTTTGGCGGCATCTTCTATATAGTTTGGCAATACTTCGCCTTTCTTATTTGTCCAAGGCACTAAGCCGCGCCAGTGGTCATCAAATACTTTTTGTAAGCCTGCAATCTCCTCAGCCACAGCTTCTTCTGCCAGTTTTTGCATACGTGAATCTATCGTGGTATAAATTTTAAAACCATCAGCGTACAAATCATACCCGTTTTGCTTGCACCATTCTTCCAAATAAGTATTCATCACACTTTTAAAATACGTGCCTGCACCTTCTTCCGCATTTTCAACGGTCAGCTTTGCCTTGATGGGCATTTTGCTAATCGAGTCATATTGGCTAAGAGTCAGATAACCATAGCGTTGCATCTGAAAAAGCACCGTATTCCTGCGGCGAAAAGCATTATTGTAGTTTCGAAAAGGATTATAATAAGTAGGAGCTTTCAACACTCCCACCAAAACAGCCGCTTGTTGGCGATTTAGTTTTTGAGGAACAGTATTAAAAAAAGTTTTTGACGCAGTATAAATCCCAAAGGCATTATTTCCAAACTCTACCGTATTGAGGTACATGGTCATAATTTCCTCTTTGGTAAAGTGTTTTTCCAGGTTAATTGCCGTAATCCACTCTTTGGTTTTGATAATGAGTGCGCCCAAGATAGGTACACCGCCCAGCAAACCTCTGGAAGATTTGCCGCGCATATTGAATAAGTTTTTAACTAATTGCTGAGTAAGCGTGCTACCTCCGCGTGGGTCGCCACCTGCAATAGAAGCTGCTACCGCCACCAATGCTTTCAAGTCTATGCCCGAATGTTCATGAAAACGTATGTCCTCAGTAGCTATCAGTGCCTCAATCAAGTGAGGGGAAAGCTGTTCGTAGGTTACAGGCGTGCGGTTTTCTTTGAAATACCTGCCCAAAAGTACGCCGTCCGCCGTATAAAGTTCGGAAGCCGCAGGAATTTTGGGGCGTTCCAAAGATTCAATGCTTGGCATTTCGCCAAAAAGATACAGGAAATTATACTCGACAGCCTTAAAATAAACCACAAAGCCAATGATGCTCGCCAAAAAAACAGTCCAATATCGACGCACCCATTTCTGCCGCTTGGTTTCGGTAGATTTAGGCACAAAAAACTGAATCACAGCGTTTTGTAAAACACTATTTTTCAGTTTTTTTAGAAATGACAACAAATTTCCTTTGTCTGATTTGGCTGTTTGCATAAAAACACTTGCTTGCGCTTACTCTAAAATCAATGCAATATAAGTGAAATTACCAAGTTGCCTATCAAAATAGAGATTAAAAAATGTGAAAAAAATAGTTGTTTTGATATTTTATTTTGCTTTTACCTCTTGTGTAGCTATTATATTTCCTTCACTATCAGTGAGTTTGAGTGTAAAAATTGCTTCTGCACCGTATTGATGTTGGAAAACAAAAGGAATATTTTTTTGCCCTCTACCAAGTTTGCTTTCCGAAAAAATCACCCACACAATCGTATCATTGGCATCATAAACGGCTAACTTTGCCTTGCTGAGGTCTTGGTCAAGTTTGCAGATGAACGAGCCACGCTTGGTCAGGGGTGCGTATTTTCGTGCTTCTGACCTATCCAAAAGAATTTTTTGTTGGGCTATTGTTTTTCCATTGTCTTTGACTTTGAAATAATAGTTTTTCCCCAAAGGCAATTCTCGTTTTGCTTCCAAAAATTCGCTTTTATGAAATCCTTTTTTCAAAGGCTTTTGGTCTGCCAGCAAAATATACAGATTATCTGCCTCGTCATACACACCTATCCTTGCATTAATCTCATTATCAATACTATATGTAAGTGTTGCTTCCTTCATTTTTTGGAGGTCAGGCACAGAATCATTTGGTTTGACTATTTTTTCACTGATAACTTTTCCATTTTCCTCTAAGCGCAATATAAAAGTAGAAGTATCTGAAAGTGTGTGGTTTACACCCATTTTGAATCGATAAAAACCAGGTGAAAGAGCAAGCTCTCCTGCGTGATTCCTAAATACCTCTCCATTGCGTTTGTAGAGGGTGAGAGAGGCTTTTTTGGTATAATCAGGTATCAAAGCGTCTAAACTGGTGCGGATAGAAGTGATACTGTGCGGGCGTGGCTTATAATTGCTCGAATTACAAAGTTGTCCTGTCGCTTCGCTGACTATCGCGCAAAGTCCCTTGACCATCAGACTGTCTTCGCCGTAGATTTCGCCCATTCCATTGTTATTAATTACCGCCCAAACTGCGGATTGTGCGGTGCTTGTAAAATATTTTTTCTCGCTAATAAACTGTGCTAATTTGAGCAAATAGCCTTCTGCCAGCTTCGAAAGTAAAAAGCGCACTCCTTTGGCGGGCGAGCCATTGCTCGGCTGCACACAGACGGTTTGCAGGCTTATAAAATTGGTTTTTTTTACATTCAGCACCATCATTTGCTCCTCTACAATCATCAGGTCTTGCTGCCACTCCTCCGTATTGTCAAAAATTGTCCCCGCCAATACCTTGATTTGCAAAGGTTTAGGGCTAAGGCTTTTGACTTCTATATTCAAGCATTTGCCGTTGTAGCCACCTTTGCCCTGTGCTTCTATACTGACCAGTTTCTGCTGAACAGCCTCCAAAATACTGATGGGCGCGGGGGCTTGGGCAAAAGCCGTAGAGAAAGGCAAAACTGTCAGCCAACAGATAAACAATAGACTACTGAAATTCAAAAATGATTTTTTCATGGTTAATAATGTTTTTGATATTTAATCACACAAATTAGAGAAAAGTAACCCAAAAGACTATCCCAAAAAAATAGTTAGTAATTTTGAAAAAAATTAAAACGAACACCCTATTTTAGCAGCAGAGGCATTTTGTTTTTTATTAGAAACCTATAAATTTTAAAAAAAATTTTCCTTTTATTCTTTTAAATCAAAACTTTATTAATTTTGGGTATTCAATACAAAAACCAATACAAACTATATCTTAAAAATTATTCTCTAAAGCAATGAGCATCAACTACTTGAAATCTATACGTGCTAACGGCGAAACTCAAGTTCTAACACTTGGCAAAGTGAAATCGGTGAATGATGGCTTACAAACATTACTTACTGATACTTTTCCACTCGCTTTCTCAAATACGCTTGTCTTCCCAGCAGGGATTCTCAGCCATCTGGACATCTTAAATGCCAAAGATGAAGATGATGACGACGTGGCTGGTGATGACGACGATTTTGATGATGACTTCGATGATGACTTCGACGACGAAGACTTCGATGATGACGAAGACTTTGACGACGAAGACTTTGACGAGGACGACTTTGATGACAGCGATTTTTACGAAGACGACTTTGAGGACGATGACCTCGAAGACGACATTGAGGAAGAGGAAGAAGCTGGCGATGGCTGGGACGATTCTTTCTAAGCTGTTAGGAAAATATTGATTCATCTGGAACACAGGGAAGTTTATTCCTTGTGTTTTATTTTTCATGTTTTATTTCATTTATCCATGTCCGTTCAAAAACCAAGTATTCCCAAAGGAACAAGAGATTTTAATGCCGAAACATTGGCAAAAAGATACTATATTTTTGATACCATCAAGCAGGTATTTGTCAAATATGGTTTCCAACCCATCGAAACGCCTACTATGGAAAACCTCAGTACGCTGACGGGCAAATACGGCGAAGAAGGCGACCGATTGCTCTTTAAAGTGCTGAACTCTGGTGATTTTTTGGGGAAAGCTACCCAACTTACCGATTACAAAAAATTGACCTTTGAAATCTCAGAAAAAGGCTTGCGCTACGACCTCACCGTTCCTTTTGCGCGCTATGTGGTCATGCACCAAAACGAAATTTCTTTTCCCTTCAAACGCTATCAAATCCAACCCGTTTGGCGTGGCGACAATCCACAGCATGGGCGTTATCGCGAGTTTTATCAATGTGATGCTGACGTAATAGGCACTGATTCATTGGTTTGTGAGGCAGAACTGATACAAATTTATGATGAGGTTTTTGCGACCTTGGGGATTCCTGTTACCATCAAAATTAACAATC
>JAAFJS010000313.1 GCA_013298985.1 Cytophagales bacterium | reverse complement strand
ATCTATGCTCGTATTCAAGGCGTAATCGATACCATCAAAAAACAAGGACTTAATGTTTTTCAAACACTCAAAAATATCAATCTGTATCAAAATTTCTCCTTTTTGCAAAACGGCTGAATAGTTACAAATAATTGATTGATAATAGAATAGTTTACTATAATTTTTCTATTATGTCCCCACTGTTGCACTACGCCGTTAAAACGGTGGGTTGAATTCGTTTATCTATATAGCTTACCGTTTTAACGGTGGGAACGTTCAAAATCCAAGAACGGTTTATTCTTGAATGTCAATTAACGGCATGGAAATCAAAGATAATTGATTGATAATAAAGTTCCTACCAGTTCCACTACGCCATTAAAACGGTGGGCTAAATTTCATTTGTATATTGTTGTAATCTCTACTGTTGAAAATGTGAGTTATGAATCATCATCTTCTACTACCGCAAACCCATGCGAAGTCAAAAAACCATTCCATTCCTCTTGAAAATTTTTTGTTGCGTGATGTTGTTGCTGGTTTTTGATATATTTTTCTACAATGTGTTTCCGATTATCACTCACCGAAAATGCACCGTAGCCGTTCTGCCAAGCAAACTTTTCACGAGTGAGGTTTTCTTGGTTAATGGCGTGTGATGTGCTTCCTTTTACGTTTTTCATGACTTCTGCAATACTTTTTTGGTTATTGAGCAGAAACAAGAGGTGAATATGGTCTTCTACGCCATTCACTGCTTGCACAAAACAGCCTGCCGCAATCAGTTCATCTTTGACTAACTGATGAACCTTTGTAGCAATCTTGTCGCTAATAAGCGGTTGCCTGTTTTTGGTGCTAAAAACTGCGTGTACCCATATTTTGACGTAAGATTGTGGCATATATATTCGTTTGTTTTATTGCCCCCACCGTTAAAACGGTGAGTTATATATGATTGTCAATAAATTAGATAGTATAGCTTACCGTTTTAACGGTATGATTTCAATGGCACGATTTCTATTTTCAGATTTTGCCATAAACCTAATAAATTTTAAAAATAATAAGGTTTTTCTCTCATTTTTATTTTGTTTTAACACCCAAACTATCCAATTCCTTCCAAGATTGGGCGGAGGCAGCATTTATCAGTAGTAATATGAAGGTAATGGCAAACAAACTATTTGCGTAAGGACTTTTTTACTTACTGCACAAAACCCAATTTTTCTCCAAAAGTAAAGTCTGGAAAGATTTTTTTCAAGTCTGTTGCGTCCAACCTTTGTGTCAAGATTTCGCCAATTACTGCCCTATAATCCGTCGTAACCGCCAAATCTACGCCATTATCCAGTTGTTCAGTGGCAAGCCCGTTCCATTTTCCGTACATTTGCCCGCCTTTAATGCCTCTGCCGAGTGCAAACATCAGCCCGCCGTAACCATGGTCAGTGCCATTGCTTCTATTTCCTTTTAGCCTTCTTCCGAATTCACTCATTACCAGCACATTAAGTCGGTCGTGGTAAGCATTCAGGTCGTTATAAAATGCCATTAATCCTTCGGAAAGCGTTTTTACCAAGTTGTCAAATGTCCATGATTGGTTTTCGTGGGTATCCCAGCCGCCCAAATCTGTGGTGGCTACGTGTAAGCCAACGTCCATTTTGATAGTTTGGGCAATGTTTTTCAAGGCATTCACAAAATTTTGTGCATACCAATCCGTAGGATAATTTGCCTGTGATTGATAGTCTTTGGGTTGCTTTTCTTGGATAATTTTGATGGTTTTTAAGGTTTTTTGTACCGTTTGGCTCAGAAGCGAATCGTCATCATACATACTTCGCAAAATACCCTTCAAACGCACATCACCTTTCAGATTGTAGTCTTTGGGGGTATTCATGGAAATTGCCTGTGGGCTTCCCAAGAGTGAAAGTGGCACATTGGGCGTGGAAAGGGCGGGAATCATTCCTTCTGGTTTGCTTTGGCTGAGGTAGCGCGCCAGCCATCCATCACTTGTATTTTGTTTCTTGGAAATCCCTTTTTCTATCAAATCCATTGCGTCAAAATGGCTTCTTGTGCCGTTAGTCAGTCCGCAGGCGTGCAAAATAGCTAAATTTTGATTTTGATAAAGTTCAAAAAGTGGTTTCGCAGATTTGTGCAAGGCAAAATCTAATTTATTCAAGGTATTGTTCAAGAGCCAGCCTTTATGCTCGCCACTATCGCTTACGCGCAGGTGGCTGGCACGCGCATCTACGTAGTTTTTATCGCTGATGGGCGCGACCAGATTCAGGGCATCACAGCCTCCACGCAGAAAAATTAGGACAAAAATATCCTTGCTTCCTTCGGGAGCAAAAGCCAGTGTGCTGAACGGGTGAAATGTAGTCGCGGCTACGGCAGCACTGCAACCTATCATAAATTCACGTCTTTTCATTCTCGTTTTTTTGATATAAAATAATGTTTTTCGAGCAGTTATATCTTATTACTCTTTGTTTTTAGCCTGTTCCATTTGGCATTTTTCATTAAGCATCTCCCAATGATGTTGCTATATTTTTTAGACTTTGTTTAAATCTATCAATATGATAGAAATTTAAAAACTCTTTGAGCAAATTTAAAAACTCTTTGAGCAAATTTTATTACCCAAAAGGAAAACTTTTATGTGTGTTTTTTGTACTTTTGTAAATGTAATGTTTTAAACGCTAAATCCATGAAAAATATTTTTATAAGTTACTTGACTGTCATTCTATTAATAGGCTTAAAGTCTATCTTATGGGCGCAACAGCCTATTTTGTCGCCTCCAGGTAATTATACCCAATGGGCAAGGCTGGCGGATTCTCCTACCAGTAGATTTGAGGCAGCAAGCGTAATATATAATGACAAAATTTATATATTTCATGGGCTTTTAGAAAATTTTGCATTAAACAATACAGCAGACGTATTTGACCCTATGACTAACCAGTGGGCTTCACTTGCTCCTATTCCTGACGACAATGGTAATCCTTCGGGGCTGACTCACTATGGCATTACACTGGTTTCAGATACGGTCTGGTTGGTAGGTGGGCGATTAGATGGCATTGGTGATTTGACCAATAAAGTATGGCTATACAGTATTAAAAATAATAGTTGGACTGCTGGTCCTGCAATTCCTGCAAAGTGGGCATCTCGTTCTCTGGTAAAATTAGGAAGGAAATTGTATTTATTTGGTGGAGGTACGCACGTAGTAAGTGATATTAGTGCTTTTTGTTTGATGATAACCAGTCATTATATACTCGACCTTGATAATCAGGCTGCTGGCTGGCAAAAGGTGCGCGCGCCCCTGCCTTTGGGCATGGAGAGGATACATGGGGCAGCAGTGGTTTCCAAAGGTAAGTTTTACCTGATAGGGGGGCAAGTAGGGCATGATTGCGGTAGTGAAGATGTAGTATGGGTAAACAGCTATGACCCCTACGACAATAAGTGGACGCGTGTCGCAGATTTGCCGATTGGCAACTCTCATGCCGAGCCAGGCACATTTACCATAGACCATCGAGTGATTACAGTAGGTGGAAAGTCCGCAGGAGAAAAAGTGATGGAATATTTGCCAGCTACCAATCAGTGGACGCAGATAGATGTATTACGCAATGAAAATGGCAATACGCAGCCCTTATTGGGTCCTTCTGCCAAAGTAATAGGGGATAAACTCATTGTATCTAATGGAAGTACGACCTGGGACGGTTCTGCGCCCATCAAAAGGACATATATCAAAAACTTTAATAGAACACCTGCTTTTGAATTGGGATTTTCTCCTCAAAAAGTGGAGGTTAGGCTTGACGCTACTGCCACTACCATCAAAAAATCTGCTTGGCTTTGGACAATCACAGGGAAAACACAATATCAAGTAGATTTATCTACGCTACCTACTTGGCTCAGTGTTCGCAGGAATAGCGGCAATGAAGTAGATGAAACAGCCGTAGAATTTCAATTAGCTTTTGACGCACAGGGGCTGGCTGATGGTATTTATACGCACGAAATTACAGCAACAGCTATGGGTTATCAATCTGCAAAACTCCCTATTTCTTTGACCGTAGGTAATCCATTACCTCCTGTAATTCAGCCTATTAGCAACCAAGATACCTTTGAAGATGTAGTAAATCTGCAAGTGGAAGCCCAACACTATCGCGCTATTACCTACCAAGCCACTAACTTGCCCAATGGCTTGAGCATTGATGCTTCTTCTGGGCTAATTAGTGGAACTATCCAACCCAATTCATCACAAAATAGCCCTTATCAAGTCCAAATAGAAGTAATTGATATTGCAAATCCAACCTTAAAAAGCACTATAAACTTCACTTGGAAAGTAAAATTACCAAATTTGGCTGTTTATGCAGTGAATGCGAGAGGGGCTGAAGTAAATACACGAGGAATCAAATTTGTAGCAGATTTTCCTAATACAGTATTTGATACGCCTAATTCATCTTCTGGAAATACCACTTATAATCAAATCATTGATGCAGAGCCTTATAATCAAGCAATTTATCAAACACAGCGTACGGAATCTAACCCTTTGAATTTGAATGTTCCATTGGCAAATGGCGACTATACTATTACGTTGCACTTTGCAGAACTACGCCCATACATCTATAGTGGTGATAATGTCATGGATATTAAGGTAGAAGGAAATACTATTTTCCCTAATTTTGACGTGTTATCCGCGTCAGGGAACAAACTTTATACTGCTATCCGACGAACAGCAACCATTACTGTCGCAGATGGAATACTCAATCTAAGTATTGTCCCAACAAAAGGTCAGGCACGAATTAGTGCTGTAGAAATTACCCCAGTAAGCGTCTTGCCTGTTAATAATCCACCTATTGTAGCCAATCTTATTCCTGATAAACCTTTGCCCTTTAATACAGTCGCAAGTTTTGCTTTTAATGCCAATACTTTTACTGACCCTGATAACGACCCACTTACCTATACGGCTACATTGAGCAATGGGAATGTTTTACCTACATGGCTCACGTTCTCCCCCTTATCAAGGACATTTGATATTGCGGCAACACCAACCTCTGTAGGCAACTACGACATCAGAGTTACAGCAAAAGACCCTGCCAATTTGTCTGTTTCTACCCTATTCAAATTAACTATTTCACTACCACCAGATACAGATGGAGATGGCGTACCTGACTATTTAGATAACTGCCCTATCCTTTCAAATCCCTCACAAATTATTCCTGATTGGTACGCAGACCTTGACAATGACGGCTTTGGCGACCCTTCCAACAGCGTAAAATCTTGCGCTAAACCCAATGGCTATG
>JAAFJS010000312.1 GCA_013298985.1 Cytophagales bacterium | reverse complement strand
ATTCATTTTGCAAAAGCTAAGATGCTATTATTTATGCTACTGTCGTTATCACCTTAGCTAAAAAGGCAACAGAAATAAACTTCAAAATTACCATTTTCTATTATTTTTTCGTGAAAATCAAAATAATTATATTTTCCTACTTCTTGTCATTTTTGAATTGCTCAAATGAATAATAATAAAAATCTTACTTTTACAACTGTTCTCTGAGGTCTATGTCAGTTATCAAACAAAATAAATTTCAAAAATTATAAAAAAAATGAAATGGGAAACACCGAAACAGTAAAAAAAATGTATGAACTTTTTGCCGCCAAAGACAATGAAGGTATTAGGAATATTTTTGACAAAAATATAGCATGGAATCAAATGAAAGGATTTCCTAACGGTGGGCAATATACTGGCGCAGACGCAATTTTTGACAAAGTATTTGGCGAGTTCAGACAACACTGGACAGATTGGAAGGCAACAATTACTCGTTATATCGACAGTGGAGATGGCGTTTTTGTGATTGGTTTTTACGAAGGAACTTACAATCATACGGCGAAAAGTATGAAAGCAGATTTTGCGTGTAAGTATAAAGTCAAAGACGGAAAAATCACAGCATTTAACCAATATACAGACACATTTCTCATTGGGCAAGCGATGGGATTGACTACTGAAAAATAAAAATTATTACAATGAACTGGGCTGGGCAAAAAATATTTTTGGATAGATAACTCAACCGTGATTCCCCAAACAGAATTTGCTAAAATACAAAAAAATCTATTTTATTTGTACTAAAACGATATGATTTTGGCTTTAAACGAGAACTTTTGAAAAATCGTTGCAAAAAATTTGCCCAAAGAATAAAAATGTTTACTTTTGTACTGTCATCATTGATGACAAACCTTCAACGCTTCCTAATTTTTTCTGATTACTGATATATATTTTTGAGAAAACTAAACCACAACTTTGCATGAATTGATACTACTAAATTAACGTAAAAGGTGTACTACAAAACTAAATACAATTTTTTTGTTTTATAGTTTGCCAATTTTTACCAACAATTTACTCTACACCTATAATTAATGTTTCATGTTTTTTTCTCAAAGTAAACTTATGCGTTTAGTTCATCTATCCTTACTTAGCATTTTTGCCTTTTTCGTTGTAGGAGAGGCGAAATCACAGGGTTTCCTTGGTCAGGATTCCACTCGTAGAGTCATTTCTACTGCTGTCCCTTTTATCACCATCACACCTGATGCACGCGCGGCGGGCATGGGTGATGCAGGTGTTGCCGTAGCCTCTGATGCCAATGCTACCTATTGGAATCCCGCCAAACTTGCCTTTTTGGACAAGACCATGGGGGCTTCTATTTCTTTCAGTCCTTGGCTACAAAAGCTGGTCAATGATATGTCAATCGCTTATTTATCAGGCTATTACAAGCTGAGTAAACAAGAAGCCATTGCCGTATCTATGCGTTATTTTAACTTAGGTAATATCCAATTTACCAATCTGGTAGGGCAGATTACCCAAGATTTTAACCCAAGAGAGATGGCGATTGACGGTACGTATTCTCGCAAACTCTCCAAATCGTTTGGCATGGCAATTACCGCACGTTATATTTATTCTAACTTGGCGGGCAATATCAACAACACTTCGGGCATCAACTCCCAGCCAGGAAGTACCGTAGCAGCAGATATTTCTGCTTTTTACGAAACAAAGAAAACCTTTGGGACTGTACCAACTACGATTGCTTTTGGGGCTACCATCACCAATATTGGCGGCAGAATGACGTATGGCAACCCTCAAACAACAGACTATATTCCTACCAATATGCGTATTGGTACGGGTATTACTGCCGAAATTGATGAGTACAACAAAATTGTTTTTGCATTTGATGTGAGCAAACTCTTGGTGCCAACGCCTCCTATTCGTAATGGACAAGGAGTTATCACAAAAGGTAAAAACCCTGACCGTACCTTAGTTTCTGCGATGTTTGGCTCATTTAATGATGCGCCCAACGGTGGAAGAGAGGAATTGCAAGAGCTAATCCTTGCGGCAGGTTTAGAATACTGGTACAAAGACTTGATAGCCATTCGTGGTGGTTATTTTAACGAAAACAAAATCAAGGGGAATAGAAAATATTTTACCATGGGCATGGGCATTCGCTACCAAAAGTTTGGGATTGATTTTGCCTACCTGATACCAACTTCGCAGCAGAATCCTTTGGCAGATACCATGCGCTTCTCTTTGCTTTTTGACTTTGCCAAAAGCAAACAAGAGAAATCAGTAGATGATGCACCAGATGCTGTCCAATAAAATAAACTGGATTGATATAAAAATAAAGCTATGCCACATTTTTGAGAAAAAGTGTGGCATAGCTATTTATTTTAGTTGTGGCAAATTATTTTTCTATATTTGTTTTATCATTCTTTAATTTTTGTATCAAAAAAAATATTTATAAATCAAATACTTACTATGAATCAAATACTTACGCAAACTGAAAATACCTCTTTTAGCAATACTGAAATCCGCAACGATTGGACACGTGAGGAAATCAGCCAAATTTTTCATTCTCCTATATTAGACCTCATCTATCGCGCCGCAACAGTACATCGGCAGTTTAACGACGCACAAGAAGTCCAAGTATGCACCCTGCTCTCTGTCAAAACGGGTGGCTGTCCCGAAGACTGCGCTTACTGCCCGCAAGCAGCGCGTTATCATACCGAAGTCAAGGTACATAAGTTATTGTCTGTCAAGGAAGTGCTGGGCAAGGCACAAGATGCACTGGAGGCAGGAAGTACGCGCTTTTGTATGGGCGCGGCATGGAGAGAAGTGCGCGATAACAAGGATTTTGATAAGGTAATAGACATGGTCAAAGGTGTGGCACAAATGGGCATGGAAGTTTGCTGTACGCTGGGAATGCTCTCACCAAACCAAGCAGAACGCCTCAAAGAAGCAGGACTGTATGCCTACAACCATAATTTGGATACGAGTGAAGAGTTTTATGATGAAATAATTACCACCAGAAACTACGGCGACAGATTGGAAACGCTTGATAATGTGAGGAATGCCAAAATTTCTGTATGCTCTGGCGGTATTATTGGCATGGGCGAAACGATGAATGACCGTATTGGAATGTTGCATACCTTGTCGACCTTGCCCGAACACCCCGAATCCGTCCCTGTAAACGCGCTCGTGCCTGTAGAAGGTACGCCCTTAGAAGACCAAGCCCGCGTTTCCGTTTGGGAGATGGTCAGAATGATAGCCACCGCGCGCATCATCATGCCCAAAGCAATGGTTAGGCTCTCCGCAGGCAGGGTGCGAATGAACATGGAAGAGCAGGCTTTGTGCTTTTTAGCAGGCGCAAACTCCATTTTTGCAGGCGACAAACTGCTCACCACGCCCAACCCAGAGTACAATGCAGACAAAGAAATGTTCCAAACCCTCCACCTGAAACCAAGAAAGGCATATAAAAATTGATGAGCAAATAAACTTATAGGTTGATTTTATGAAAATAATTGGTATATTTGCTATCGTAAATGAGAGTTTGTATGCTGTAAAATATGAAAAAACGCATACAGACGAATTTAGCAACTTGTTTCGCCTTTGGAATGATGCTGAATATCTTAGCCTTTTTTTTGAGGAACATAAAGCAGATTTACAAAGCAGATTTTGGGGGCAAATCACTATTAATGAGGCGATTATAAAAACAAGAAAAGAGGCAAATTTATTGGAAAAGAAATTAATACAAATTGCTCAAAATGGTAAAACAGATAGACTTGATAGCTTATCTACTTTATTTAAGCCACTGCATGACAGAGCTACAAAAATAGAGGAGTTTGAAAAGAGTAAAGCAAAAGGAATCAAAAATAGCTGGTTAAGGATTTATGCTATTCGAATAGACATTAATCTATTTGTCGTTTCTGGAGGCGCGATAAAACTAACCGAAACAATGAATGAAAGAGCGCACCTGCTAACTGAATTACAAAAGCTCGAAATCACTCGTAAATACCTCCAAGAATATGGAGGAGATGAAAATGATTTTAATATTGTTGAGTTGTATTAAAAAAATTAAACATGGAAATAGAGAAATTAAAAAAAAATCTTTTGACCCAAGTAACCCATGATAGCCAATGGATACAAGAGGCAAAGTGGCGCGAAGAAAACGCGACATGGTTAGATTTGTCGTTTGCTATTGCACTCAAAATCTTGGATTGGTTGAAGCAAAATGGAATCACGCAAGCAGAATTAGCTAAAAAACTGGATTATACGCCTCAGTATGTAAATAAAATTGTCAAAGGTTCAGAGAATTTAACCCTTGAAACAATTTGTAAAATTGAAAAAGTATTAGGTACTAAATTGATTGAAATACCTTCTTTTGAGATAAAATTAGCCTATAAATCTACCAAAGTCCCACAAAATCATCACAATTTCAAAAAAAATATCATTTCTTTTGAAACTACAAAACAGGTTTATCGCCAAGATTTTGAAGAAATAAATAACAAAAAATATCTACAGCAAACAGCCGCATAATGAAAAAAGAGGAAGCGAAAATAAGTTTTGCCCTAATAAAAATTGTTACTGAACAGTTTGCAATCCTGAATGAGTATTTCAAAGAGGGCAATGAAACGAACCTAAATACAAAACTTAGCTTTGGAATTGATGAAGCGACAAAAACTCTTCTCGTTTCGGCTTTGGTCAGGTTTGAGCAAAATAATAATCCTTTTTTGGTGTTAGAAATAAGTTGTTACTTTTTAATCAAACCAGAAACATGGACATTATTCACAGAAGAAAATAAGAAAACTATTTTTCCAAAGTTTTTTTTGGAACACTTACTTGTTGTTACTATTGGGGCTTTGCGCGGAATATTGCACGCAAAAACTGAAAATACAGCTTTTAATACATTTATTTTACCAATGCTTGCTGTAAATAAATTAATTACTGGGGATATAAATTTCACATTGTCAAGTAGTAACGGGGAACAATGAGCAAAAAACCTCTACACAAATCTTTTCGCTTCAAGCTACTGATAATCATTTTGATAGGCTATGCGCTCCCTCAAAAGATGATAGTTCCCGTCCAAGGAGCAAGCGAAAAAGATTGGAACACAAAATCCTTTTGGTTTTATCCTTGGGGCAAGTCAGGGGTGCATAAAGGCATCGATATTTTTGCAAAAGAGAAAACGCCTGTCCTCTCCGCCACACATGGCATTGTGCTGTGGAAAGGCTTAAATGGCATTGGCGGCAAGGTGGTTTTTGTACTTTCTACCAAATGGCGAATCCATTATTATGCACACCTTCACCAAAT
>JAAFJS010000311.1 GCA_013298985.1 Cytophagales bacterium | reverse complement strand
CCACAGCCACGCTTAGAAAGTTCGGACATACTGCTCGATATGCTTGGTGAATTGCGCCGCTGTCCTACAACTTTATATGACTTATTATCAGACGAAAGCAAAAGTAAGTTTCAGCACAAAATCGTTTACAAAGCAGGCTTTGATGCCGAGCCATTAGAGGAATTTTCAGTAAGCAAACGTTATGATGACCGCTTTCCTTATTTTGTCTTGCGCTACCTCGACGATACCAATGCTTTACCTGATATTCGTTTCCAATTATACGTAGGCAAGGTTGTCAATAAAAAATATGAGGCTACAATCGTAGGGGAACTCACAGACCGCTATTTGTTCAAAGAAATCCATGTTTTTGACAAATTGAGTGAGTTTTGGGAGAAAAAACCAGCATGGACTATCAATAATGCTCCTACTGCCAATAGTGGAAGTAATCCATTATTAGAAGGACAAATGACGCAGTATTCTCCACATTACCACATTTCGGGAAATAGGGTTTATTTGAAAATGGGATTTAAAAAAGGAGATGAAGAAAAGACAAATCTTGCTCCTGATGCGGTCATCAGCATACATGAGTTACAAAACTTGCTTTTATATACTCACCTCTATCCACAAGAGTTAAATAACCAGCACAAAAAATCAACTCAAATATTTATTAGCAAATACATTGGTCTGTATAGAAAGTTTATCACAGCAGTTCAGGAAGGCACATTTTTACCTGTTGTTTTGCCACCCAATTTTTACAAAAAACGCTTGAAAGGCAAGGAAAGCAAAGACATGAAAATTGGCAAAGTAAAAATAGATTTGCCTTATACAAATGATGAGTTAGCAGAAATGGAAGAACGCCGTATGCGCCTACAAGCCAAGTTAGATGTGGATTTCAAGGGCTTAAAATGGCACTATCTCCCAGATGACATCAAAGACTATTTACTTGGCTTTCAGCAAAATGATTATCGCTATAAGGCTCTTTTTTTCATAGATACTTTGAAAAAAGAAACCAATGAAAGACTGCACAAAATCAAAACCATCAACAAACGCAAAGACGAAGACGAGAAGGAAAGAGAAGAAAATGGCAAGGAAGGAAAAACCCGCACCCTCAAAGCAGGTGACATAGCTCAATGGCTTGCCAAAGAACTGATTTTTTTGAAAAAACCAGATAAAAGTAAGAAAAATGATGGTAAACCCAATAATCAGCAGTACGACCGCTTGCAAGAAATGCTTGCGTATTTTCCTTTGAATCGCAACTTGTTAAATCGCTTTTTTAATGAAATGGGCTTTTTAAGTGGCGAAGGGAAGCACCCATTTTTGGAAAACGTAAAACCTGATAATTTTCATTCTTTATTTTCCTTTTATGAAAAATATTTAGGAGAAAAGAAATCTTATTTGATAGCACTCTATACCAAAATAGACTTGATTAGCTTTTTTACAAATCAAGTAGGCTCTCACTATCTTAGAAATTATGACGAGAAAGTAAAAGATAAAATACAGCAGAAATTACAAAAATATTTAGTGCATTTTGATAAGGTTGCTTTGAAAAAACTATTTGAGAAAAACCAAATTCCAGATTTACAAAACATTGATACATGGAATGATTTAGAAGAGTTTTTTGAAAAATATCCAAAATTTTTCAAAAAATACAATATTTTGAAAGTTGAGGAGATTGAAAATAGCATAGGGTACTTGTTTAATTTCGTGAATAAAAAAGCAGAAAGACCACAAAAAAATTATGAAAAGCCCAATGCAAACAATGAGTATAAAATTCCCATTGCTTTGCCCAAAGGTCTATTCAATGATGCTATCATAGAGGCTCTTATACAAAAAGGCATAAATCTAAAACCAGAAGACAATGTACTATTTGCCGTTGCAGAGTGGCAAGCCAAAGACAAGCAAGATTTTTATGACTTCCCCAAAAACTACACCATGCACCGCCCGACAGATATGAGTAGAAGTATTTTTGAGGAAGCAGAAATAAAGACTTTTGAAAAGCAAGTAGCTGAAAATAGGGAAGATGCAGTTGCTAATTTCAAAGAAAAAATAGACAAGTGGAACAAAAGCAAAGATGAGGCAGAAATCAAAAAAGGGAAGGCACTCAAAAGCTATCGTGATGATATTTTGGAAACAGAAAAGGTACTTCGTTTTGAGGAACACAAAGACAGAGTTTTGTGGCTCATGGCTCGTGGATTAGCGAATAATAAAGAATTTCTACAAAAAGGTGGTGTAGAAATTACAGATATTGACAAATTTAGCTTGGCAAGTTTGGAATCGTTCTTAGATACTTATGTAGAAATGTCTGTAAAAATTACAAATGCAAGTGGAAAAGTAGCCCAAGTATTTGAGAAAATGAGAGATGAAAACAGCAATGAGGAAATAAAGATTTTGGAAAGGGAAATTATTGATGAAAGTACAGGTAAAAAAGTAGTACAAAAAATTCCCAAAGTAATTGGTGAAGATGATTTTATTGCTCTATCTATCAAAGACTATGGCGACCTCCGCAAGTTTGCCAAAGACCGTCGCTTGCCTGAATTATTCCAATATCTCCCTAATCAAACCTTCTCCAAAACGCAATTAGAGAGGGCATTAAACTACTTGGAACAGCATAGACAAGAGGTTTTGCAAAAAGCAATGGATTTGGAAGAAGCAATAGAAGGAAAATGGCAATCAGAATTTGAAACTTCACAACCAGCTATCAAAGGCATAATGAAAAATTATGGGAAAGCAAAAAATGATGAAGAAGCCTTCTCACATAAGTTTTATGTCTATTTTCTGATTGATAAAATTGAGATACTTGATGAATTATTGCCATTTATAGATACAAGCAAAACCAAAGAAGAACAGCAAATTTTGGCTTCTGAATTGATTTATAAACTCCGCAATAAACTCATTCACAACGAAGTACCTTATACTGACTTCTTGAAAAGCAAAATGCAAGCAGACCCTACGCCTGAACAAGTCGTAGAGAAGATTATCCAAGAAAGCATCGACACCTACGAACAGTTAAAAAAATTGCACCAGTTTTTGCCATATTAATTATTGACGATTAACTTTACACTCCTAAAATTTATCAAAGGTAAAAACTCAAATTAGTAAGCATGAATCATTTTTGTTTAAAACGTAATTCTACGTTTTTTTTGCTCTTTTTTTTGTCTTTCTATTGTCAGCTCGCCCACGCCCAAAAAGCAAGCACGCTACAGCCCTATCAGGAATTAGTCCCAGGCACAAAAGATATTTTTCTGGAAATGTTGCCCATTCCTGCGGGCGAGTTTATGATGGGAAGCCCTGATAATGAGGCAAATAGAAAAGATGACGAAGGCAGGCAACACAAGGTAAAAGTTGCACCATTTTGGATAGGAAAGGTAGAAATCACTTGGAATCAGTACGACCCTTTCACTACCAAAGCCATGCGCGACGAAGCCCTCAATATGGATAAGTTGGTGAACGGTAAGCCCTTAGTAGATGCCATTTCCTACCCCAGTCCTTCGTATGTAGATATGAGCTTTGGCATGGGCAAGGACGGCTATCCTGCTATCAATATGACCCAATATGCCGCCCTGATGTACTGTAAGTGGCTGACTATCAAGACAGGGCATTTTTACAGACTCCCCACAGAAGCAGAATGGGAATATGCCTGCCGCGCAGGAAGCAAAACCGCATACTCGTTTGGAGATGATGTAAAACAATTAGCGGATTATGCGTGGTTTTATGACAATAGCAACGGCGGATATAAAAAAGGAGCTTTGAAAAAACCCAACGCGTGGGGACTGTACGATATGCACGGCAACGTAACCGAGTGGACGCTTGACCAGTATGTTGCTGATAATTACAGCACTATGAAAGACAGAAAAGGCGCAGACTATACGCCCGTAGTTACGCTTTACCCGATTGCGGTCAAAGGTGGCTCTTGGGACGACGACCCTGACCGCCTTCGCAGCGCAGCACGACGCGGCTCACAACCTTCGTGGAAGCAGCGCGACCCACAAATCCCCAAAAGCAAATGGTGGTTTACGGACGCTTCTTTTTGCGGTTTTCGCGTAGTAAGACCTGTGGAGCAGCCAAGCAAAGAGGAAATTGAAAAATATTTTAGAACGCCTCCATCTGATTTGTAATCTATGCACACAACAGCAATTTTTTCATTTGACAGTTTAAAAAACCTTGCTTTTCAGGTATTTATAAAAATGGGTTGTCCATCGGCGCAAGCCACCTTAGCAGCAGAGGCTTTGGTGGCGGCAGACCTCCGCGGGATAGATTCGCATGGAGTTGCGCGCCTATCGGGTTACGTGCGCCTGTGGGAAGCTGAAAGAATTAATCCCACTCCCAATATCAGGATTGTTCACGAAACACCTTCCACAGCAACCGTTGATGGTGATGCGGGCTTGGGCTTGGTGGTCGCGCCCAAGGCAATGGAAATCGCGATAGCCAAAGCAAAAATAGCAGGAACAGGCTGGGTGGCAGTTCGCAATTCCAATCATTTTGGCATTGCGGGTTATCACGCATTGATGGCAGTCAAAAATGACATGATAGGCATTGCCATGACCAACGCAAGCCCCTTGGTTGCGCCTACCTTTGCGGTAGAGAGAATGTTGGGGACTAATCCGATTGCGGTTGCGATTCCCGCCCAAGAACAACCGCCTTTTGTGGCTGATTTTGCGACTACTACCGCCGCCAACGGCAAGCTGGAAATCCTCCAACGCAAAAATGAAGACGCACCTTTGGGCTGGATTCAAGACAAAAAAGGGGAATCTTCTATCAATGCCAATGAATTAAAACAGGGTGGCGCATTGCTACCTTTGGGCAGCGATAGAGAGCATGGGAGCCACAAAGGGTACTGCTTAGGCTCGATTGTCGATATTTTTTCTGCCGTATTTTCGGGCGCAAACTATGGACCTTGGGTGCCTCCTTTTGTCAGTTTTTTGCCCTTATCCCCTGACCCTGTGGGACTTGGCTTAGGGCATTTCTTTGGAGCAATGCGGATAGATGCCTTCCGCCCTGCTGATGAGTTTAAAATAAACATGGACAAGTGGATAAGTCGTTTTAGAGAAACCAAACCCGCCGAAGGCTACGACAAAGTGCTGATTCCAGGGGACATAGAACGCGAAATGGAAGCAGAACGCTTAGAAAATGGCATACCTGTCATAGAAGCGGTAGTTACTGATTTGAGAAATTTAATAAAAAAAATGGGTTTAGACCCTACTATTCTTTGAAACTTTGTATCTTTATTTTCTGTTTAAGTAAATAATATGGCAGTGCTTTTAAATGTATGATGCTTAAAATTTCACCTCCCCCTACCCCCTCCAAAGGGGGAAATAGTATTATATCCCCCTTTGGAGGGGGTAGGGGG
>JAAFJS010000310.1 GCA_013298985.1 Cytophagales bacterium | reverse complement strand
TTGCTTTTGAAACTGTAATTTTTCTATCTTTGCAAAGTGCTGGTCTTCGGACTGCATAAAACCCTCTGTTTTTGTTTGGTTCGAGCCACAAATATGAGGGTTTTTTTATGAAATTCTGAACAACCTACCTTATAGGTATTTTAGCAATAGGTCTTTGATTTTTTATTGTTTCAAAATTTTCTTACTCATTTTGTTTGTGCCTTGGATAAGTTCTATGATGTAAATGCCTTGTTTTAAATCACTTATGTCAAATTTTCCTTCCATGATGTCGCGAGTTTTTTCTATTTCCTGCGCCAAGACCTTTCTGCCCAGTGCATCATAAATCGTAACTTGTAAATTGCCTTCTTTTTTGCTTAATAGTTTGATTTGCAATTCGTTCTGCGCTGGATTTGGGAAAACGGAAATGTTTGCCCATTCTTCAAGACTAAAACTTACATTTGGCATCAATCGCAACTGGAAACGGTTATTTTCTGCGCCGCCGTTGGCATTGGTCGTGAAAGTATATGGCTTTGCTTGCAAGTCGTGCAATATTCCTAACGTTTTGTCTTCTAAAATCACCATGACATTTTCCTTGAAATTAGTAACATGAGAGGCGGAAATGGTGTGCTGTCCACTCTCGAAAGTCATAAAGAAAAGCGGAATAATTTTTTCTTCGGTCAGTGGAGGTAAACCATTGATAGCGATTCTTTTACCCTCATTTTTGGTATAAAAATTAGGGGCGATACTCGAATTGAGTTGTATTTTTTCCATGTCGAAATTTGCCTCTATTTTTTCGCTTGCTTTGGCATTAAAAGTCAGGATTGTTCCATCAGCTATTTGGCTGTTTTTCAACTGAATACGTATAAAACCTTCTAATTCTGTTTTGTTTTCTTCTGTCCTAAAAAATTGAGGATTTACGTAGCCGCCTGTTACCCGAACTGAGTTATCCATAGTGATATTGCCACCTGCATTTGCGCGCACAAAGAATCCCTGTGAGGACTGGACACCTTTAGTGCCACCGTTAGTACCTATGGGCGAGCCTGCTTGGTAGTAGTCAAAAATGCCTGTGTATTGCCCTGTGGCGATTCTGCGCCAGATAAAAGGCGTAACCAGCGTATTGTTGCTTCCCAAATTGTAAACTGCATCCCAGTTAATCGGCGAAGGGTAAGGATTTCCTATCAGATTGAAACCTGAGTTTGCTGCGCCTCCGCGTGTAACGGGTATGCTCAACCCCTCATTATTCAAAAAACCGCTAAGGTTTACTGTTACGCCTGAATTTAGGTTGGCTATGTAGCCTCTGCCTACTTCTAAAGTTTCGTTAATGGCAGGACAACGCCAGCCTGCTTGTGGAGATGCTCCTCCTTCAAAAATATTATTTTCGCCTTCTACATATTTATAAAAAGTGGGGAAGTTTGCCACTGTATAAAACAAATTGAACCAATAATACGGATTTGCCCCATTGTCTAAAACCAAGTTCATAGCAGACGAAAAATTGGATACCCTTGCGCCCACTACGGGTGAAGAAAAATAAGTGTAGCCTAAGCCCGTAGGTCTTGGGGAATAAGGCGTTACGTATCTTTGGACAACTACATTGCGGTTGTCGTTTGCAGGTTGGTTGGTGCCTCTGATTTCAAAAGCATTGTTAATGAGCATGGCAGTATAGTTAGCAGTGGAGAGCAGAGCCAAATTATTACTGATAAAGAAATGCCCTGTTTGCAAAGTAAGTAGCCTTTTGACCGCAATAAATTCTGAACTACCCACTTGGAGGTGCTGGGCATTATTGACCGTAAGGTAATTAAAGTTAAGTCGACCCAGTACAATGGTGTTTCTATTGGTGAGGTTATATGGTGCGGCATTACAGTCATTCTCAAAAATAACGTTTTCTGTGCCTTCGCCGCTTTCAAATGTTCCGCCGCCGCCTGCAAAAGTAATATTGGCTGACCTTCGGAAAATACGTTTGATAGAAAGTGTTGCATTGTTGCTTATAGTCAGTTTTCCTCCTTCTAAATAAACTGCGTGTGCCGACTGATCTGCGTCTATGGTAACTTCACCGCTTTGAATCATGGCAGTATAAGTACCACTTGGAATAGAATACGTAACAGGTAAAGGTAGTAGGCTTTGGGGAGTCCAGTTGGTGGCTACCTTCCAGTTGCCTATTCCTGCACTTGTAGAGAGATTCCCCACGCCACCTGTCCAGAGTCTTTGCACCTCTACCGCGCCTATGTCAGGGATACACGAGCGCACATACGCAAAGCGGTCATTGACTACGATGGGCGAAAGGTTTACGCCTGCCTCGGCAGCAGGGCTGGCAGGCACTATCATCACATCTTCGGCATAGCCTGTAAGAAACTGTGGGTCAGTATTATAGATACAAACCGCATTACAAGTTACATCTGTGGGGCAAGTCGCTTCTTGGAAAAGACAGTTGGTAGCGGCAGGATTGGTAGCACCCTTGTTAATAACGGTAACGCTATTATTGACATTATTTGACTTGTTTTCCCAAAAAAGACAATTTTGAATATCAACAGTCCTATTATTATTTTGATTATCTATCAATATTCCGCCACCACTATTTGCATTATTAGCAATATTGCCTTTGAGGGTAAAATGCTGTAATTTGAGGTTATTACAGTCAAATACGCTTACTGCACCTCCTGTATTAAAGCTAATGTTTGAAATAAAAATCATATTGAGTAACTCCAAATTACTACTTGTACCAGCCACATACAAGGCAGCACCTGAACCTGCGCTTATATTATTTTTAAAAGTAGCCTCTAAAATAATGGCATTACCAATATCGCCTACTATCATCATACCTCCACCCTTACTACCAAGCGTTACTGTTTGGTTTGCCACAAAAACAAAATCTACAAAAATGCCTACAATCTGTGAGCCTGCCCCAATATAAACGCCGCCGCCGCCAAGATTTGCGAAATTATTGCCAAAATAAATGATTTCTGATTTAAGCTTGCTCCCTGCTTCATAATAAATGCCACCACCAAATTCAGTCGCAAAATTATTATCAATCCCAAAGCTATTGGCGGTTTTGTAGCCATCACCCATGTATCGGGAATATATCTGCGCGCCAGCAGACACATACATTCCCCCTCCATTTTTGAGTGCAAAATTATTGGTAATACGTACAGATTCTAAATCAAAAACAGTATTTGTTCCTGCCCAAATACCGCCACCATTTTTGTCTTTCGCCGCTGCGCCTTCTGCACTGCCGTCTGCAATGGTAAGCCCTTGCATTTTGCCTTTGGTCGTATTTTCAATCTGAACTACATGGTAGCTATTATCAGCAACGGTATTGATAACTCCCAAATCTCCACTCAGGATAGTGATATTTACAGTAGGATTTGCCTGCGGAATCAGTCCTCCTGTGGCAGTTTCAAGTTCCGTACCCGTATAACCGCCATAAATATAGACTTCTTTACCATTGATAATGAAAGACTTTGTTCTGTCAGTGCCATTGTCAGGCTTGTAAGTACCTGCTTTGACGATGATGGTATCGGCAGGAGTCATGGTATTGGCGGCATCTATGGCTTCTTGTAAGTTTTTGAAAGCCGTAGCCCAAGCTGTACCCGCGCCACTTGCACCCACCGCACCATCTACATACAGATAGCGACAATCTAAGGGACATTGGGCTTGCACAAGGGAAATAGAAAAAATGCAAAAGAAAAACGTCAGAGAAAAGAAATTTAGTTTTTTCATATTTTTTTAAGTGATTTTATATTTTTAAATAGTTGATAGACAAAATATTAATCTATGCTAAACAAGCAAAAATGATGTTAGCCTTGTAAATATACGGAAAAATATTTTTAAAATTATACTGAACAATTCAGTCTAAAATTTCTCCTATGCTTTCTCCCCCCCTCTTCTGAGAGGGAAAAATTGCTAATTCACAAGGAGTTTACTTTAATTTTGAAAACTTTTATATCTTTGTAAAAAAACAAGACCATATAAAAATATGAAAGTTAGCCACATAGAAATCAAAGATTTTTAGCAGTTCAAGGATTTTACCTTAGACCTGACCTACCCGAAAGGACATGAGTTAGCGGGGCAACCTTTGGAAAAAGTATGTATTATTGGGCAGAGTAGGACTGGGAAAACTACAATTTTGAAGGTGGTAAAAGATTTTTTAGATGTAATCACAAATGAGCAAAAGTTGGGAAATGTAGATTCTTTTTCTGTCGGCTTCATGAAAAAAAGAGCTTTACCAAATGGAGATTTTATCCAAAGAAAAAAATTATAAATTACAATAAGATAATATTTGAATATAATTTTAAAGAAGAAGTAAAATTTAGATATGCTTCTTCTTCTATAAGAGATTTTAATAGAAGAGAAAAAGGAAAAAAAGAATTACAGAAACTTATTTTAAAAATGGAAAAACCAAAATTTAAGCACCTTGTTTCTACTTGTGTGCCACTCGAAATAGAAAATGTAGATACCGACCAGATTATTCCCGCGCGCTTTTTAAAAGCAACCACACGCGATGGGTTTGGTGAAAATCTGTTTGCAGATTGGAAAAAAGAGGCAAGTTTTCCCCTGAACGATGCGCGCTACGCAGGCGAGATTCTGGTGAGTGGGAAAAACTTTGGCTCAGGCTCCAGCCGCGAGCACGCGGCATGGGCAATTTATGACTATGGTTTCAGGGTAGTTGTTTCCTCATTTTTTGCGGATATTTTCAAGAGTAACTCCTTGAATAACGGGCTGTTAGTCGTCCAAGTTTCTGATAATTTTTTGAAATCGCTTTTTGAGGCAATCAGCAAAGACAACCAAACCAAAGTAGAGGTCAATCTGGAAGAACAATTCATCAAAATCATAGCTTCGGGCTTGAAGGAAAACTTTGACATTAATCCCTACAAAAAAGTTTGTTTGCTAAACGGATACGACGACATAGACTTTGTGCGCTCCCTCCAAGACAAAATTATTGCCTTCGAGGAAACCAGAACGGCGGTGAGTTTGTAGTGGCTGGGTTCTTTTATTTTTTTGAAACAAGCAGTAATCACGAACCATTCTACCATTTTTACGTAGAAGTAAGTAAAGATTTACTCCTAACAAAAATGAAAAACTTACTGCTTGTTGCCTTCTTATTCATGGCATTTTTTTCTAATGCCCAAGAGATTCGTACTTTTTCTCACCAAAAAATGATTCGTTCTGTGGCTTTCTCTACAGATGGGAGTTTTATTTTGACAGGTAGCGAAGACAAAACGGCTGTGCTTTGGGATTTGCAGGGCAAGATTTGGCAAACTTTGCGCGGGCATCAGGGCATTATCCGTAGCGTGGCACTTTCGCCTGATGGTAGTCGCGCCATCACTGGTAGCGACGACCAAACTGCTCGCCTTTG